>CACZAW010000130.1 GCA_902779225.1 uncultured Ruminococcus sp.
CAAGCCACGATTTCGCTTCAAGATAATCACACTTGGTGATCTGATCCTTGCTGTCCTCGTAGCCGTTCAGCGAGGTTAAGATGTCTCTTGCTTCGCTGTATTCGCCGTCGTCGATCAGCTGCTTGGCGTAGAGATACTGACAATCGGTAATCTGATCCGCGCTGTCTTCATAGTCATTCAGATCCTCGAGGATCGTGATCGCTTCCTTATATTCGCCTTTATCCTTGAGATCCATCGCCTTGCTGTAATTGCGCATCGGAGCGGTGAGGAAGAAAGCCGCTACGCCGCCGCCCGCCAAAAGCACGACGAGGATGACGATGATCGCGATGATCAGTCCTTTTTTAGACTTCTTTTCCTTCTGCTCAGGGGCCGGCGCGGGAGCGGGAGCAGGCGCGGGCTGTACAGGCGGATACTGACAAGGGTTCTGCTGCACGGGAGGCTGATAACTGTTGTTCCGGTTATAGGGCGCTCCGGTCACGGGCGACTGATACGCCGGATACTCAGGGGGGGCAACGGGAGGCGCAACAGGCGCCGGTTCCTCCGCAATGCCGGAGAACAGCACGGTACGGTTTTCCTCTTCCTCGGGTACGGGCGGCTGTGCATCCGCTGCGGGGAAAGGCTCAACAGGCTGCGCAGGGGCTTGATTTTCCGGTACTTCTTGGGGCTGAGGGGTCGGGTTGCAATAGGGACAAACCTTCAGATCTCCGATATTTTTTCCGCAATTTCCACAAAACACAGTATCAATCTCCTTTGTTTTTTGATAATAATAGTATATGATAGTTGATGAATGTTTGTCAACCTATTTATACAAAAAGATACATGATTTTCATTTTTCCGTCGTTTTCATCAGATAAAATTTTTTGGTGAAATCCTTGCTTTTACCTATGCCGTATGGTATAATAACCGTATAAATCCGGTTATTATACCAGATCTATATTGCCCGCCCAGTTTGTCGCTGCGCGACAACGGGCGATGGCTGATTATACCATAAACTCCTTCGGAGTTATGGTATAATACCTTTGTTCGCAAGCCGTTAAGGCGTAGATAAGCGAGCGACAGGCCCTGTACGATTTTCGGCTGTGAATCATGTCAGGCGTGGGAACGAGCAGCATTAAGCGGACTCGGAGATGCGATGCAGTAAGTCTGTCGTTCACTTATCTATACCGCTCAGCCGAAAGGCTGCGGCTTGCGTTGTTTATTTTGACCGTAAAGGGACGGTGAGAAAATGTATCAGGTATTGTACCGTAAATACAGACCTGCGGTGTTTGAGGACGTCGTCGGTCAGCGTCATGTGACCGATACCCTGCGTAACGAACTGAAGCTCGGGCGCGTGCATCACGCCTACCTCTTCACCGGCTCTCGCGGCACCGGCAAGACCACCTGTGCCAAGATCCTCGCTAAGGCGGTCAACTGCCTTGATCTGCAAAACTGCGATCCCTGCGGCGTATGTGAAAACTGCCGCGGCATCGACAGCGGCGAGATCCTTGACGTCGTCGAGATGGACGCCGCCTCCAACCGCGGTATCGACGACATCCGCGGCATCATCGACGAGGTTGCGTTTGCTCCCGCTAAGGCGAAGTACCGCGTCTATATCGTCGACGAGGTGCATATGCTCTCGCGCGACGCGTGGAACGCCCTGCTCAAAACGCTGGAGGAGCCGCCCGCGCACGTTGTGTTCATCCTTGCGACCACCGAGGTCAACAAGATCCCCGATACGATCCTCTCCCGCTGTCAGCGGTTTGATTTTCATCGCATCAGTCCCGCCGATATCAGCGCACGGCTGATGACGATCGCCGAAAAAGAAAATGTCAGCCTCACCGATGAGGCGGCGCTCTTGATCTCCGTGATCGCCGACGGCGCGCTGCGCGACGCGATCTCGCTGTTTGACCGATGCATCGGCATCTCGTCCGAGGTCACTGCCAAGGTCGTCCGTGCTGCTGCGGGACTTGCCGCGCAGGGACACCTGTTTGAGCTGGCGAACTGCACAGTCAATAAAAACGTCCAAAGGGCGCTCGAGGTCATCGACAGCCTCTACCGTGACGCAAAGGATATGATCTCTCTCTGCGAAGAGCTGGAAGCGCATTTCCGCTCCCTGATGCTGATCAAAACCGTGCGCAATCCGCGCGAGCTGGTCGTTATGAGCGATAAGGAATTCGACGCGGCAGTCGCCGAGGCGGATTACCTGACGCTCTCCGATATCATCTATGATATGGACGTCCTCAGCCGCGCCCACACCCGCATGAAGGACAGCGTATCTCCGCGCACCGAGCTGGAGATGGCGATGGTCAAGCTGTGCGCGCCGGAGCTGGATCACACCGACGAGGCGCTTTACGCCCGCGTCGCGGCGCTGGAAAAAGCGCTAAGGCGTATAGAAGCTAACGGAATCCAACCTGCAGCGCCTGCTCCCGCTCCCGCAGTCGAACCCGACGTAACAGAGCAGGAAACTCCGGTCGTCAAAGCGCTCGCTCCGACAGCTCCCTCACCGGATGAGGAACCGGTCGAAGAACCGCAAAAGCCGATCGAAGAGCCGGCAAAGCAGCCCGAACCGGAGCCGCAAAAGCCGGTCGAGGACAAGAAGCCATCGCCTCCCGAACCGCCGAAAGCGCCTGCTCCCTCTTCCCGCAAAAAGGTGGATATGGACGAGCTGTACCGCAACGCAAAGCCCTTTGCGCTTTGGCAGGAGGTCGTCGCGAACATCAAGAATTATTCGACCGCGCTCGGATCGGCGTTTTCACAGGCAACCGCTTATGAGAGCGGCAACTACCTGTTGATCGATACCGACTATGAGATCGCCTTTGAGCTTTTGAAGCAGCCCGACCGGCGCGAAGACGTTCGCCGCGTGGTACAGGAGATCACCGGCAAGGTCTACAACCTCGGGCCCTACAGGCAGCCCAAAAAAGAAGAAACCAAGGACGACGTACTGGACAGCTTCATCTCACAGCTGAAGGAAAAGGGCGTCAATGTGACCGAAGAATAAACCTGAAAGGAAGAATAAATATGAAAGCAAGATTACCCAAAGGATACGGCGGCGGCGGTCAGCAGAACCTCCAGCAGTTCGCGCGTCAGGCGCAGAAAATGCAGGACGATATGGAGGCGGCGACCGAAGAACTCAACGCCAAGGAATATACCGCAACCGCCGGCGGCGGAATGGTCAGCGTGACCATCTCCGGCGAGCTGGAGATCAAGAAGCTGGACATCAATCCCGAGGTCGTCGATCCCGAGGATATCGAAATGCTCAGCGATCTGATCACCGCGGCGGTCAACGAAGCGATCCGCACCGCGAACACCGATAAGGAAGAGACCATGAACAAGATCTCCGGCGGGATGAATCTTGGCGGTATGGGCGGCTTAGGCGGTCTGTTCTGATGGCGAATTACAACGTCGTTCCTTTACAAAGGCTGGTGGAACAGTTCGAGCGGCTGCCGGGCATCGGCAGCAAAACCGCTCAGCGTCTCGCCTACTTTGTACTGAATATGCCTAAGGCGCAGGCAGAGGAATTCTCGCGCGCAATCACCGAGGCGCATGAAAAGATCCGCCGCTGTGAGATCTGCTGCAACTTTTCCGACGAAGAAAAGTGTCCCGTTTGCCGCAGTCAGACGCGCGACAAATCCACCATTTGTGTGGTCGAAACGCCCCGCGACGCGCTTGCGATCGAGGGTACCGGCGAGTATAAGGGAACCTATCATGTCCTGCACGGCGTGATCTCTCCCCTGAACGGGATGGGGCCCGATCAGCTTTGCATCAAGGAACTGCTCGCCCGTCTGAACAACGGCGAGGTCACCGAGGTCATCATGGCGACCAATCCCACCGTCGAGGGCGAAGCGACCGCGATGTATCTTTCGCGTCTGCTCAAGCCGCTGGGACTGAAGATCACGCGCCTTGCCTACGGTATCCCTGTCGGCGGCGATCTCGAATACGCCGACGACGTCACTTTAGCGCGCGCCTTAGAGGGCAGGAGTGAGCTGTGATGGATAACATCAAAATCATTGCAAACAATAAAAAAGCCTACCACGACTATTTTGTCGAGGAAAAATACGAGGCGGGCATCGAGCTTGCGGGTACCGAGGTCAAATCCCTCAGACAGGGCAAATGCAACCTCAAGGACAGCTGGTGCAATATCGTCGACGGCGAGATGTTCGTCAACGCCATGCACATCAGCCCCTACGCGCACGGCAACATCTGGTCAAAGGATCCCATGCGCGTCAGACGGCTGTTGATGCACAAGCGCGAGATCAACAAGATCTTCGCCCTTTTACAGCAAAAGGGATATTCTCTGATCCCGCTGTCAGCGTACTTCAAGGGCAGTATCGTCAAGCTGGAGCTGGGGCTCTGCAAGGGCAAAAAGCTCTATGATAAGCGCGAAGCCGCCGCACAGCAGTCCGCCAAGCGCGACATCGACCGCGCGATAAAGGAACAAGCAAGATGATTGATTAATAATGTATTCGGGTGCGGGTGTCCCGCCCTCCATTATTCATTATTCATCATTCACTATTCACTGCAACGCAAAGCGTTGCCTATACGGGGATGTAAAGGTTTCGACGGGGATGGCGAAGCCGGGTAAGCGAGTAGCGGTGAGGAACCGCTTTAAAAGCCTCAACCTTTTAAATTTAAACGGCAAGAATAAAGTTGCTTTAGCTGCTTAATGCAGCTCGTCTGCCGGAGAGGACCGCGGCTCCGGACAAGGCGTCGACAGCGGTTACTGTGAACAGCCCACGCCTTTAAGCTGTCACACATAAAAGGCTACTGAAACGCGGAGCCTGTTATTGGGCGCCGCGCAGAGGGAATGTCAAAACAATAACTGCACTCGGAGAAAACCTTGTGGAACTGTTTTCGGACGCGGGTTCAATTCCCGCCATCTCCACCAAACGAGTATTGGACGAACACCTATTTCTTCTGCGGAGGCTTCGCAGTAAGGGTTTCGATCTGATACAAGAAGAAATGTCATCTCAAATCATCCGAGGTGACATTTTTCTTTTTTCCATAAATGCCATGAGTTCATTCATTCACACATTCGACATTCTTCAATCTCCTTTGTATAATCAAAGTATAAAAGCAAAGGAGGCGTGTCAATGCGCAAGAAATACCATGTTTATCTGACTTACAATGAGCTCAAGATCACCATGAACAGCCTGATCAGTGAGAAGAATCGGCTGCTTATGACCGGTCATTATACCGACGCGGTGGATGAGGTCATCGAAAAAGTGATGAAAGCCAAGATTAAAAATGTGCGCGTGAAGGAGGCGTGATGATGAACACAAAGATTACTTACACCAGACAGGGCGACTACAATCTGCCGAATCTCAAGTTACCGGAACAGGAGTCGAGAGTGATCGGAATATGGGGACAGCGCCGCAAGCGATACCTTAGAGAACATCACAAGATTCTGTATTACAATCTGCTCACATCCTGCAAACTGACCGATCACCTTGCTGATATCAATGAAGAAGCGCAAAACAT
>CACZAW010000131.1 GCA_902779225.1 uncultured Ruminococcus sp.
GAGCAAGCACAATCGAATTAACAAACCACATCAAGGGCTGTCGCGTTCATCTGCGCGATAGCCCTTTTTGTCATAAACGGTGAAAATTTCGGCGTGTAAATTCTTCCAAGTCAAGGGGTGTTCCATTTTGGAACAGGCAAAAACGCCCAAATCATCAAATTTTCTTCAAAAAAAGGAAAATTTTCATATATTTGTCCCCCTATTGTCCCCCTTTCTGTGTTATAATAGTAGCAACAATTAAAAACTTCACTCAAACAGGGAGGAAAACACCATGAAGGAAATCGCAACCATCTTCACATCCGTGCTCCTTTGCCTGACGATGCTGCTCGTCTATCCCACGCAGCTTGTCGCCTCGGCAGCGGATAACGGAAAGAAGTACATCAGCGAGGTCAAGGTAGGCATGGGCAAGACCTCTGAGGAAGCCTCAAAGGAGCTTCTTGAAGAGGGCTACACCATCTTCGCCGACGACAAGGGCAACTATGCCGACCTCAACGAGGGCGCCGGCACTACGAACGCCCTCAAAGAAGGCCCCAACCAGAAAATCGTCTATCTCGGCTACAAGACCACCGATGACGCAGGCGACGCGATCACCGACCTTGCGGTCATGAACATGAGAGGCGGATTTAGCTATCAGGGATATGAACAACTGATGCAGGATCATATGGACACCCATATCAAGCCCTTTGTCGACCGCTTTATCTCTACGCTCAGCGAGTATCGTGAGAACCTGAAAAAGCCGCAGGATTCCGCCAACTACAAGCGCGCTGACTATTATAGGATGCTGCTCAACAAGCTGACCGACGACGACACCGGCAACAAGCCGCTGGGCGACCTCTTGATAAACGAGACCAAATACGAAATGGGCGACGACGCCTACAACAAGCTCTCCGACACCGAAAAGAAAAGCCGCTGCGATATCCTCACCCTCCTCATGCAGGGCAACGGTCAGGCTGTCATGCTGATGGAGACCGAGCTGACTAAGGCGTCGGATTCCTCCGACAATACATGGCTCGACAGATTTTTGGAAACCGATCTCGATAAGCTGACCCAAGAGGTCAAGGAAGAAAACCCCGGTATAACCCCCTCTGAGATCAACCAGGAGCTGGATAAAAAATATTACGACACCGCTAAGAAGATCCGCGAAAAGTGGAGCACGTTCAACGAGCTCCTGCTCAACTACGACAACGCGGTCGACAGCGCTGATGAAGTAATCGATACTGAGCTCGAAAGTGATACAAACACTGAAGTAAACGAAAATTCATCTGATGAAGAACTTGCCAAGGCGATGGATGAGGAGCTCGACAAGCATAATTTATTGCTTGACGGCGGCAAGGCGGCGGAAGATATCGCTGTCCACGATTTTCTTGAAGCAATAAAGTATGAAAAAGGTTCGCTGCTGGATTTCTTCCAAAAGGACGTGTCTGAGTTCAACAGCGAGAAGAAGATCCGTGCCCTGTATCCGATCGTAGACGCGCTCTCGGGCGGTCAGATCGCCGGACTCGACTTTTTGTCCATCAAGGATATGATCATCATGGCTTTCACGGACGAAAAGGGATTTAACAGCGTTGATCTCGATAAGGTGAAGCCCGCCTCTATCTTTGAGGGAGTCAACCGCGAGATCTATGAAAAGGGCGGCGTCGCGCTGACCGACGAAGCGCTGCGCGCGGACGCAAGCACAAGCGCAAGCGCAACCAACTCCGGATTTAAGCTGAGCACCCTCAGTATCGTCCTCTGGAGCTGTACCGCGGCAACCGGAGCGGTGGCACTTGGTACAGGCATAGCCAGCAAGATGATCGCAAAAGCAGGGGAAAGGGCTGTAACGAGGCTTGGAGATCTGCAAATGCGCCTGAGCGAATTAAACAATAAATTGGATTATGCAAAATCTAACGCTTATTTTGAGAAATTCGGTCGATACGGACAAGATACATCTGTTAGACAATTGACCAGGCAGATCAACAGTCTTGAAACCAGAGATATTCCGAAAGCCGAAGAAGCGGCGAGGAAGGCGATGCAGGAGACCGCCTCAAAGTCAAATCTGTGCAAATATCTTTCTGTCGGCTTTGCGGTTGTTTCGGCGCTCCTCGCGGGCTTTTCTATCTACACCACCGTTACCGAGATGATGGAGTACTACAGGGTGAAGTTCGCTCCCATTCCGAAATACATTGTAGAGAAAACCGACATTACCGCCACCGATACCAAAACCGGTAAAGAGATGATGATACAGAACCAGACCGCGTATTATCGGTATGTTCCCTGCAACCGTACCGACGGCAGCAGCAACGTGGAGAAGGAGAACCACGAGATTCTCCTCGACCGCGCCGACCTCAACGGCGACGTCGGCAAGCAGTGGCTGGCGCTCTACAGCGTAAAGTATGAGAACGGCATGCCGATCCTCGCCGATTCCTTAAAGCTCAAGCTCGGCAAGGGCGGCGCGCCCGAGGGCTACTCTACCGGCATCCATATGTTCGGCGATGAAGCGGTGCAGAACCTGACCGATGAAAAATCCGGCTACTCCTACAACGACCCCAACAAGGGCACCTATGTGTTCTTTAAGCGTGATACAACACCCGTCAAGGGTCTGATAGCAGGCTCCGTATTCTCCGGCGGCTCGCTGTTGCTCGGAGCGATCTTAGGCCTGATAGCAGGCGTCGGATTGACGATGCTGATCACCTTTTCCTCCAAGAAAAGAAGAGAGAGAAGGGCGTCCTGAGATACGGCGCAGCCTATGAAAAGGAAGTGAACAAAATGAAGAAAAACATTTCATTCCCCGTGCGGACCCTGTCGATGATGCTTGCACTCTTTTTGGTGATGGCAACGACGGCGATCGGCATCCCGACCGTCGCGGCAAAAGATTACGCCAAAGGAGAACGTGTGTATTTTCTCAGCTTGATAAAAGGCGATAAACTGGAAAAAGGCGTAACGTTAACCAACATTAATGAATACAACAGGAAGGATTATAAAGCTTTCTCCGTCTATATTGACGACGAGCTGTATCAGGAGAGCGAGGACGAGATCACCATCGACCGAATGGTCAAGGTGAAGAAAAAATCCTTCGATCCCAATAGACCCCGTCACCCGGTGGTATACCTTGAGACGATAGAGGACGAGTCAAAACGCGTATATATCAGGAACGCGACTAAAGGCAAATTCTTAGATGAGGGAACCACGTTAGTCAACTACGATACCTTTTCGCAAAGAAAGGATACTGAGTATTTTGTCGTCTATATCGACGGCGAAATGTATAAGAAAGAAACGGACAAGCTCACCATCGACCGTCCGACCATCGTGGCGAAAAGAGATTCCGGGGTTGAAAAAGGAAGATTCCACATTTACCCGATCATATACCTTGAGACGATCGAAGATGAGAACGAGGTCAATACGCAGGAAGCGCTGAAGCTGGCGTTACACAGCCGCACGACCGATCTGACAGACAACATCGAGCTGACAGAGGAGATGGTCATCAACGACGGAAAAGCCCATGTCCTCAACACCAACGGCTATTCCCTTTCTCAAAAAAATGACGGCCCCACAATTATCAAGGTAACCGACGGCTCTACCCTTACGATCACAGGCACCGGTAAGGAGGGAACCTCCACGTTATCCGGCGGCAGACATAACGAGTTCGGCGGAGCGATCCGCGTCCTCAATGACAGCAAGCTGGTCATGAGCGGTATGAACATCTCCGATAACAGAGCACTGTACGGCGGCGGCATCCGGGTAGAGAAAAGTACGGTCGAGCTGACAAACTGCAAGTTCAAGAACAATATTGCCCACAAAAACGGCGGCGCGCTGTATATAGACGAAAAATCGACCGCCACGCTGACCGATTGTCAAATCACCGGCAATCAGGCACACGACGGCGCGGGTATCGCCAACAGCGGCACGCTGACGCTCAAAAACTGTAAGATAAAGAGCAATACCATAACCGAGAACGGCGGCGGCGCGGGTATCTGGTCAAACGGAGAGGCGATCCTCACCAAGACCGATATCACCCAGAACAGCGGCGCTGTGAACGGCGGCGGCGTAACCAACCACAAGAATATGACGCTGACGGATTGTACCGTCTCCGCCAACAAGGCGACTAACATGGGCGGCGGAATGTACATTGACGCGAACGGCTGTACCACTGCGCTCAACAACTGCACACTCTCGGACAACGTCGGCAAGGTCGGCGCAGGCGTCAATCTCTACAGAGGCGACCTCACCGTCAATAAAGCAACGATGAACAATAATATCGCCGATGAAGCCGGCGGCGGTATGTGGGCGAACTCCGGCACAACGGCAGGCTTTACCGACGCTCAGATGTCGAATAACACCTGCAAAACCAACGGCGGCTGCCTGAATTCGCACGGTAAGCTCAGCCTGAACCGCTGCACCATCGACGGATGCTCTGCGGATAACAGCGGCGGCGGCATTTATATGGATTCCAATGATACGCTGACTTTACAATCAAGCGAGATCACCAACTGTATGTCCGTCACCGGCGGCGCCGGGATCAACTTCTATGCCGGTTCCCTCATTCTCTCGGGCGGTAAAACAAGGATCACCGACAGCACAACGGGCGGTACTTCATCCAATGTCTATTTCAGAGAGATGGCTCCCATTCAGGTCAAGGGCAGATTTCCGAGCGGCTCATCGATCGGCATCACTCCCCCCGACAACGCCGAAAACAGGGACATAACCTCCGGCTTCGGCGAATTCAACGAGGGCGCTCCCGCGGATATCTTCTATTGCGATAACAACAAGTTCAAGATCAACCGCGACGAGGGCGTCAAAGAGGTTAACCTGATCAAGACGATGCAGGCAGCCAACCACAGCAGCTACAAGATCCGGATCGATATCACCGTGACTAATGACGCCGACTTGTGGGATTATGCCAATTTCTATATTTACGGCAAAAGCGGCAGGGGAACAGGCGGTCAGCAGCACATCAATACCTCCCCCGATTTCCATAAATCGATCGACGATGACGACGAGTCCTATACATACGAATACGACTGCGGCTCTGATTTCTTCCCCACGGCGGTAGATGTGGTCACCTCCTTCGGCAGCTGGGGCGTTTGGCGCGGTTTTGAGGCCGACGTGACTATATATATCAACGGCATCAATGTAGCCTCGCGCCATATCGTGCATAATGTCTACGGCGATGAAAGAAAGAATACGATGCTCGACATCGGTGGGGACAAATATCCCTATCCCGACCCCGACGCCTTTGAGGTCGATATGCCCAAGAATATCGACACCACCGGCGTCATCACCGTTGCGGCGGTCGACCAGTACGGAATGACATGGACGGCAAAGGGTGAAAACATCACCATGGAAAACGTCTCCTTCCCCGGTGAGGACACCATCGAGTCGGTCGACAACTCCGGCTTCAAGTGGAAGGTGACCAGCAATCATATGAGCAATCATC
>CACZAW010000132.1 GCA_902779225.1 uncultured Ruminococcus sp.
CAAGAATCTTTCCATTATGGGGTAGAATACGTCAGTCATGAAAAGCCATCGGGCAGTAACAGAGCATAAGAACAGGCTGTACTCTCACACGAGGGTACAGCCTGGTGTATTTATCTAACTTTTTACTTTAACCGATATACTCTGTTCCGGTTGGCGCCTTCGGCGATGATGATACCATCCTGTATCAGTTCACTGAGGTAATCCCTCGTCCTGGACGGCTGTAACCCGATCGCAGCGGCAACCTGAGAAGCTTTGACGGTTCCGTTGTCTTTGATAAAGGCGATAATTGCTTGACGGTTCCGTACATTTATCGCCGATTTTTTATCGCCGATTTTTTCTTTATCGCCGATTTTTTCAGGTGGCTGCATTTCGGTGTCAATCAGCAAATACCGATTTTTAAGTTCATGATGTTCTCCTAGCAGCAGATTCCGGAAGAAGTGTTCCAGATAGCTTTTATCCTCGACAATCCCCTTTTGGATATCGGAGTAGTTCGCACGAACAAGGGCGTTTCGAAAATACCATGAGTTCTCAGCAAACAGCGTATTGCTCACCTCAAAGCCCAGCGAGCGGAGATATTTGATGCTGAACACCGCCGTCGATCTGGTGTTGCCTTCGCCGAAGGGATGGATCTGCCACAGGTTTGAGATAAATTCGGTAATATGGCAGATGCTCGTGTCAATTCCGAGGCCGCTGTAATCAAAGTGTCTCTCTGCATCAAAATCATAGTTCAGCGTATCGCGGATCATGTCGGAACCGGCATAAACCACCGACTTGCCTTTGAGCACCCACTCTTTTTTTGAGATGTTGTAATCGCGGATATTTCCGGCGAATTTGTAGATACCCTCAAAGAGTCTGCGATGAATCGCGATGAACTGTTCAGGCGAGAAAACAAAGGCGTCTTCCGAGAGAATCTGAGCAATGCGGGCGGATACCTTATCTGCTTCTTCGGTACGGTTCTCCGCGTCAATGCGCGCGGTTTTGCTCTCATAGTAGCTGTGGATCAGCTCGTTCGCTTCTTTCAGCGTGATGTCACCGTCGATGTTCTTTTTCGCGGTCTCAATCAGGTATTCGGATGGCTTTAGGCCGTCCACATCCTGCAGACCGATCGCCGTCTGCCAGATATAGCCTTTCTGCTGTTTTTCGGGCTCGCTCTGTCGGATATATTCATCAAAATCAAAGTTGACAGGATCGCTCATTCTCTCACCACCTTACTATAGTATTATACCAGAGACCGGGGCAAATAACAACCGTATTCTTTTCAGGGGAAAGGCTCTTTGAAAATATTTTTTCAGTGCAAAAAAACGCCATCGGAGACCTTAAATGACTCCTGTCAGGGTGACCAAACAAAGTCCTTTATCCTGTACCGTTTGAACATTAGTTTGAGCATTTTTTACGTTCCGAGCCCGCGAGACCGCATGGGGACCGGGATTTGTACTTTCACTCGGACCATACAAAAAGGACAGTCCACAAGGGCTGTCCTTTTTGTATTTCCAAATGCAATGAGAACCGGCGGACACTTGAAAGGGCGCAAAGAAAACAGTTCTGCGGACTGTTTTTAGGGCGTGGCGTTGATGTGCATCAGGCAGGAGATGACGGCAACAGATGGGGAGGGGCTTATTCATCATCTTCGTCGATTGTCCAATCGTCATTCTCGCTCATGTTATTGCTCTTTTCACGATTACAGTGTCTATGTAATAATTGAGCATTCGAAATATCAGTTACTCCTCCAAGCGAAAAAGGTATTGTATGATCAATCTCTGCGTCTTCAATATGTAGAATCTTGTTCCCACAGTACGAACACACATAACCGTCATAATACAGAGCAGCTTTTATGGAAGGTGAGAATATCCTTTTTTCGCCAGAAAGGTCATTGTCACTCATACAGGTCAGAATCGCATTATAGATTTTTGTAATCCTCCCTATTACTGAACTTTTTGACGATGTAGATTTTTCAACATAGTTAGCGTACTCTTTATCGTTCAGAATAATATCAGTGATCTTCTCTCTAATCTCATCTGCGTGCCGCATAAGGCTGTTCTTACTAAAATATGAAAAGGGAACGACAATGGAATCATAAACTGTTGGAGAGAATTTCTCCATATACGCGCCTTTTTCTCTTGAGTAGGCACGAAATGCGGCATTACCTAAAACTTGTCTGATAATATAAATCGTTCCGTTAAACAAAGATTTGAGTTTTGAAATATCCTCAGGACTATCATTTTGATGCTTTGACATATAATCGTTGAGGGTAGCCGGCATAACTGTACTCTATTTTATTATTTTACCACACTACTGAAAGAATTACAATAAAGGAATACCACTCTTATATTCTGATTGAACTATAGTTTATTATAAAAGGTGCCTCTATAGGCAATTGACATAGGATAACCACTATTGATATAATAAAATAAAGAATCTGAGTTGAGTTAAGAGGAACAATTGATATGACCGAAGTAGTAGCGGCGCTGATATGGGATGGGGATCGGTTCCTGATCTGTCAGCGACCTGCGCATAAAGCGCGTGGATTATTATGGGAATATGTCGGCGGGAAGGTTGAGGCTGGAGAGACAAAGCAAGAGGCGCTCATCAGAGAGTGTAAGGAAGAGCTGGACGTGACAATTACTGTCGGGGATGTATTTATGGATGTGGTACACGAATACCCAGATATTACCGTCCACCTGACATTGTTTCACGCCAAGATCACCGAGGGTACGATCCGGCTCTTGGAGCATAACGCCGTCGCATGGATCACACCCGCTGAGATCCCGGACTACTCTTTCTGCCCGGCGGATGAGGATATCAACGAACGGATCATGAAAGAATACCATAAGCCATGAAATATAAAGAGTACGGAAAAGGAAATCAGAAAGCCATCGTCCTGCTGCACGGCGGCGGATTGTCATGGTGGAGCTATCGCGAAGCGGCACAGATTTTGCAGGATGACTATCATGTGATCCTGCCAATCCTCGACGGTCACGCCGGGAGCGACAGGAGCTTTACGACGATCGAAGATAACGCGGCTGAGATCATCGACTTTATCAGGAGCGATCTCGGCGGTTCGGTGTATCTGCTCGGCGGCTTATCGCTCGGCGCTCAGGTAGCGCTGGAGATGCTGTCACAGCAGGGCGATATCTGCGAATACGCGATCATCGAGAGCGCTACGGTCATCCCGTCAAGGGTCACCCATGCGCTGATCCGACCGTCGATCGCATGTAGCTATGGACTGATCAAACAGAAATGGTTCGCGCGACTACAATTCCGATCGCTGAAAATCAAGAACGAGCTGTACGACGATTATTACCGCGATACCTGCTCGATCACAAAAGAGGATATGATCGCATTTTTAAGGGCGAACACATCCTATACATTAAAGGAATCACTCAATAATACTAACGCAGATGTGCGGATTTACTACGGTGAAAAGGAGATCCGAGGGATCAAGCAATCAGCGCAGAGGATCAAAGAAATGATACCGACCGCATCTGTATCGGAACTGAGCGGAATGGTACACGGAGAGTTCTCCATCAACCATGCGGCGGATTATGTGAAGACGATCAGAGCGGTATAGATACTGTGTTTAGTCGTATGATATACATAGGAGGATAATATATGGGACTAATGGAAGTGGCAAGCGGTAAATCCGTTTATCGCGGTTATGAGTATTATATCCACAATAAAGTGCTGTTTGCCGAAAAGGTAGATGATATCAATATCGCGGCGCGGTGGAAGGGACAGCGGATGAGCCGTATGAGGTTTTGATCGACGTCATTCACCCAAGAAAATCTCACTGCAACTGCCCTCATGCGGACGGCAAAAGAATCGTATGCAAGCATCAGATAGCGGTATATTTCAAAGCCTTTCCCAAAGAGGCGAAAAAGTATAAAAAGGAGCTTGACGATTATTACGAGGAAGAGGAACAGCGGGATGACCGCATCGAGGAAGAACTGGCAAAGCACTTGAAAAAGAGCACAAAACAGGAATTGATGGAAATGGTGTGGGACCTGCTGTATGAAGGTCCCGAATGGCAGTTTAATCGATTTGTTGACTGCTATTTAGATGTAGATTGACTATGCAAAATAAACGATTCATTGTGTTTGACGTAGAAACGCCGAACCGGTATAACAATCGAATGAGCGCCATCGGCATCGCTGTGGTCGAGGACGGCATGATCGTCAACGAGTATTACTCCCTCGTCGATCCGGAACAGCCCTTCGACTATTTCAATACGCGCCTTACCGGTATCAGCGAAGAAACTGTCATGGGTGCGCCGACCTTCCCGGAACTCTGGGCGAGGATCGAGCCGCTGTTCTCAAGCGGTCTGCTCGTGGCGCACAATGCCGTGTTCGATATGGGCGTGCTGAAGAAGTGCCTGCGCGATTACGGGATCGACTGGCGGCCGTATGTGCGATACATTTGCACGGTGCAGATGGGCAGGCGGCTGCTCCCCGGCATCAGCCACAAGCTCAACGATATGTGCGAGCATTACGGCATCTGCCTAAATCACCATCAGGCTGACAGTGACAGCCGCGCCTGTGCCGAGATTCTCCTGCACTACCTCAAAGCCGGAGCCGACGTCAGGCAGTACATAAGAACTTGCTCGCTGAACAAGTGAAAAAAACAACAAATTGAAAAATAAACACGCAAAAGTTGCGGATAGTTCATCGTGCAGAACGGCTTGAACAAGCCATTATTTGAACTGCAAAAGATGACAGCAGCATGATCGAACATCCGCCAGTTGAGGGAAGGCTATGAACTACTCAGCCGACATCAACGGGATAACAGTCAGCGCGGCGTACAGCGATACGACCGTCAACGAGGTGTTCATCCCGCTGCTCAAGCACTTGGCACAACTGCATCATGAGAAACAGCGGCGCATCCTCGTGATGCTCGCGGCTCCTCCCGCGACCGGCAAAAGCACGCTGGTCAGCTTCTTGGAGCATCTGGCGAGGTCTGTCATCCCGGAGAAACGATTACAGGCGGTCGGGATGGACGGCTTTCACCTCAGGCAAAGCTATCTGCTGAGCCACACGGTCGAGGTCGACGGAAAGAGCGTTCCGATGGCAAGCATCAAGGGTGCGCCGATCACCTTCGATCTGGACGCCCTCACGAGGAAGATCAGGGAAGTAACGGAGGGAAACATCTGCCGTTGGACGCACTATGACCGTCAGCTCCACGATCCCGTGGACGACGCGATCACCATCGACGCCGACATCGTGTTGCTTGAAGGAAACTACCTCCTACTCGACGCGGACGGTTGGCGCAACCTGTCCCGATACGCAGACTACACGATCTCGCTCACAGCAGACGAGGAAATGCTGCGAAGGCGGCTGATCCGCAGGAAGATGAAAACAGGAATGACACGGGAGGACGCGGAACGCTTCGTCGAATCCAGCGATATGCGAAACGTGCGCGAAAGCGGATCTTGAGCTGAGTGTGTGAAGATCCGGAACAGGAGTATGATATGAAGAACGGAAAGCAACCGAATCCGAACGTCATCCACCCGATCAACGGGTATGACAAAGAGATCTACATCAAGCCGACGATCACCGATCCCAACATTATCGTCGGGGACTTTTCCTATATCGCCGACACGGATTTTGAGAGCCATGTCACGCACCTGTATGAATTTATCGGCGACAAGCTGATCATCGGCAAGTTCTGCCAGATCGCCTCGGGCGTGGAATTCATCATGAACGGCGCGAACCATCAGATGAACGCCGTCACCACCTTCCCGTTCTACACGCTGGAGGGTTGGGATATGGAGCCGCCCTCAATGGATGATCTGCCGTTCAAAGGCGACACCGTCATCGGAAATGATGTATGGATCGGGCAAAACGCAGTGATCCTGCCCGGAGTTCACATCGGCGACGGAGCAATCATCGGCGCGAACAGTATGGTCGGCAGTAACGTCGAGCCTTACACCATTGTAGCGGGCAATCCCGCGAGGGCGATCCGCAAACGCTTTGACGATGAGCTGATTGGCTATCTGCTCGCGTTCAAATGGTGGGACAAGTCTATCGAAGAGATCAACGACCTCATCCCGATCCTGACCTCTTCCGATTTGGGATCCGTGAAAGAAGAGCTGAGGGCAAGGCTATGATCATTCTGATAACCGGCGCGTCGCACACCGGCAAAACGGTGCTGGCGCAGAAGCTGCTCGAAAAATATC
>CACZAW010000133.1 GCA_902779225.1 uncultured Ruminococcus sp.
GGCTCCGATCCATCTGCGAGCAGGTCATCATCATCAAATAATAATCTTTCCATGTGCAGGCATTAATCGAGCGGGGGATTATACCCTTCTAAATCGGATGAGATTGCCACGTCGTCGACATGGACTGCGCTTATTGGGCGCGGTCAGGCGTGACCGCACCCGTATTGCTCCGTCATGTCTCCTCTCCCCAAAAC
Source organism: uncultured Ruminococcus sp. (assembly GCA_902779225.1). Taxonomy (GTDB): domain Bacteria; phylum Bacillota; class Clostridia; order Oscillospirales; family Acutalibacteraceae; genus Ruminococcoides. Next base: position 195 of record CACZAW010000133.1, read on the forward strand.
GCAGGGCGTTTTGGGGTCCCTGAAATGGACTTCGCAATGACAATTTAGAATAAAAGAGGGAGCTTTGCAGATGCAAGGCTCCCTTTCGTTATTCTATCTTATTTTTGACCGGCGGGATGGAAGGGCTTGCGTTCGCCGCAGCCGCAGGTGCCGACATAGTTCTGGTTGATCTTACCGCAGGAGGGGCATTTCCACTCGTTCTCACCGGCTACCTTTTCGGGAGCGGCAGGAACTTCCTTTTCTTTCTTCGCCTTCTTGTCCTCTTTCGGCTCTTCAACAACCGGAGCGGGCTCTTCCTCGGGCTTCTTCACGAGATCGGGGTGAACCTCCGCCCATTTGAACAGCTTATCGTTGGGCTTCTTTTCACCGCAGCCGCAGGTGCCGACATAGTTCTGATTGATCTTGCCGCACTTGGGGCACTTCCACTCATACTCGAGGGGCTGACGCTCGGGAGCAGGCTCTTCTTTCTTCGCCTTCTTTTCCTCTTTGGGTTCTTCAACGACGGGAGCAAGCTCTTCGATCTCGGGCTTCTTCACCAGATCGGGGTGTACCTCCGCCCAGTTGAACAGCTTATCGTTGGGCTTTGCCGCGCCGCAGCCGCAGGTGCCGACATAGTTCTGGTTGATCTTGCCGCAGGACGGGCACTTCCACTCATACTCGGTAGGCTCGCGCTCAGGCTCGGGCTCGCGCTCTTTCTTAGCGACGGCGGGAGCTGCTTCTGCGGTCCTCTGCTTGAAGAAGGGGCGTTTTTCGCGCTCTTCTCTCGCTTTAACGAAGCTGAACGATGCGCCGTCGATCGCGGTGAGCGTCATGGTATCGCCGACCATCGCGCAGTGGTACAGGCTCTGGACAGGCTCGCCGGAATCCAGCTTCATCATGCCGTTTTCATAGACCTGATAAAAGTAGAACATCGCGGCGCCGGAATCCTCCTTGCCCAGCATCGCAGCGGGGATCTTGCAGGAGCCGTCCTTATAGAACTGCGCCATGTGCTGTCTGATCTCCTCAGCAGGAATATCGACCGCATCGGAGGGGATCCATTTACCGACAAACAGATTATTATCAGCCATTCAAAATACTTCCTTTCGTATGTGACACGGGATCACTTTATCCCTTACATTATAGTATAAACGGACTTTTTATGTCAATGTTTTTCATAAGATTATTCAAGTTTTTTCAGATGTTTTCGTCAAACTCAACAAATATGCACCTGTATTTTTTACATAACCGCCATCCGATCTCGATTCGACAACAGAAAAGGGATTTTCCCTTGTTTATCGACCTTCAATCGCAGCGTATCTCCGCAAAAAATCTTGCAGATTTTGGCACGATTATTACTTTATAGTATTGTAAAAAAAACAATTATTAGTTATAATAATTATGTTTGTATAAATCATTCCTATCAGGAGGCTACTATGAAAACCACAACAACGATCGAAAACAAAATCGCTACTATTGCAATCGAAGGCAGCATTGATGCGCTGACTTCCGGCGAACTGGATCAGACGATCAAGGAAACCGTGCCGCAATGTGAAAAAATCATCCTCGACATGACAGGCGTCGATTATATTTCCTCTGCCGGTTTGAGAGTCGTTGTCGGAGCGAACCATGCTGTCGGCAAGGATAACCTTACCCTGCGCGGTCTTGCGCCGAATGTCTTTGAGATCTTCCGACTTACCGGCTTTACAAAGCACTTGAATATTGAATAATCCTATTTCCGTAGATGACCTATCCTTAAGGAGGCTGCTATGAGTCAACTTACCCAACAAATCAACCAACTAATCAACGAGAATCCAGATTTTACCATTATTGTCGATCAGGGAGAAAACAACAGCTTTACCTACAGCGAATTTGACGCTTATGCGCGCAGGATCGCCGCAAAGCTGGTGCGTCTCGGCGTCGAGCCGCGTGACTTTGTCACGATCGAGCTGCCCCGCAACAAGGAATACATCGCGTCGATGTATGCGGTATGGCTGATCAGCGCTGCGTTTGCACCCCTCTCGCCCACCTATCCCGAGGATCGTCTCGCGTATATCCGCGAGAACTGCCGCGCAAAGGCGTCGATCAACGAAAAGTTCTTAAAGAGGATTGGTGACGAAATCCCCTTCGACGGATATATTGAAGCTGCCGACGAGGATCCGTCGCTGCTGATCTATACCTCCGGCTCTACCGGAAAGCCCAAGGGCGTTCTGCACTCTCACGCCAGCATCTCCGACTCCGTCATGCGCTATATCGGATACCTCAACGCTCCGGAGGGCTCCCGCGCCGCGCTCGGCGCGCCGTTTACCTTCGTCGCCTCGGTACAGGGCATTTTCGCGCCGCTGTGCTCGCTGACCACCGCCTACCTCATGCCGTTTGAGGCGATGCGCGATCCCGTGCTGCTGGCGGACTATGTGTACGATAATCAGATCAACCGTACCTTCATCAGCCCGAAGATGCTCCACGTTTTCAAGCAGAAGGGCGATTCGCTGAAATATGTCATTACCGGCAGCGAACGCGTTTCGAATATCTACAGCGACGAATTCGATATCTACGTCATGTACGGTCAGACCGAATCAGCAAGCGCGGTACTTGCATACAAGATCGAGAAGCCCCTCGACAATACGCCCATCGGTAAGCCCATCGGCGATGTGAAAGCCTATATCCTCGATGAAAACGGAGCCGAAGCCGACGAGGGCGAGCTCTGCCTTGCCGGTATCTTCGCCGACGGTTATCTGCATCTTGAAGAACAGACCGCAAAGACCTTTGTCGCGAATCCCTTCAAGGAGCGCGACGGCTTTGATAAGCTGCTCAAGACCGGCGATATCGTCAGACGCCTCGAGGACGGCAACATCCTCTTCCTCAACCGCAAGGACTGGATGGTCAAGATCAACGGTCAGCGCGTCGAACCCGGCGAGATCGAGACCGTCATCAAGAACACCGAAGGCGTCCACGACGCTGTCATCAAGGATTTCAAGAATCAGTACGGACAAGTATACCTCGTCGCTTACTACGTCGAGAAAGAGCCCATCGATCCCGACGAGCTCAAAGAGGCGATCTCGGACAAGCTGCCGCCCTACATGATCCCCGCGTTCTTTGTCAAGCTGGATAAGCTGCCTGTCAACGCGAACGGCAAGCTGGACCGCAACGCGCTGGAGGCTCCCGAGGCGGGCGCTTTCAAGAGCGATTACGCCGCTCCCGAGACCGATATGCAAAAAGCGCTGTGCAGCGCGTTTGAAAAGGTTTTGAGCGTCGAAAACGTCGGTATCGACGACGATTTCTTTGCCCTCGGCGGCGATTCGATCAAGTGCGCCATGGTCGCCGAAGCGTGCGAGTTATACAAGATCTCGACTGCCGATATCTTTGCGGGCAAGACCCCGCGCATGATCGAACGTCTGCTGATCCAGAAGGCGTCCAAAAAGACGATCAAAAAGCGTCAGAACAAGGTCAAGGTCTATCCGCTGACCCCCTTCGAGCGCGGAATGTACCTCGAGCAAAAGATGGATCCCGATTCCACCGTCTATAACCTCAATATCGCAGCGATCATCAAGGGCGCAACGCTCGAGCAGATCAAAGAATCCCTCAACGCCGTATTTGCGGCGCACGAGGCGTTCCATTCCTTCTACGGTGAAGAGAACGGTCTTCCCGTTCGCATCTTGACCGACAAGCTGCCTACGATCAACGAAGCCTCCGCCCAAAGCCGCGAGGAGGTCATCGCCAAGGTCGACGCCTATGCGACGCCCTTTGACCTCAACGCCGACATCCCCGTCATCCCGACCCTGTATGCGGTTGCCGACGGCAGCGTCATCCTCCATCTTGCGATCCACCACATCGCCTTTGACGGAGGCTCTGCCGCAACCTTTGTCAAGGAACTGATCGGCGGCTTGAACGGCAAGTCGATCGACGCCACCGGTATCGATCTTTCCGATCTGTTCGACGACAGTATGAATGAAAAGTACGAGAGCGGTCTTACCTTCTACCGCAAGCTGTTCGAGGACGGCGTGCCGGTCAATGAGATGCCGCTCAAGGGCAAGCGTCCGAAGGTGCATCCGCTGTCCGACCGCGAGATCGTATTCGACTATGATAACGACAAGCTGAAAGAGATAGACAACATCGCGCGCCTGTATACCGTCACCGAATTTGAGCTGATCTTCTCGGCGATCGCTATGGCGCTCGGTAAATATACCGCTTCTGAGGACGTCGTCCTCGGCATCCCCACCAATACCCGTCCCAACGGCGCGGACGACGTGATCGGTATGTTCGTCAATACTGCTCCCGTTCGTATCCGTCCGAAGAGAGCCTCTGCCCTCTCCGATTACATCGCTTCGGTCAGCGAGGCTGTCCGCGGCGTGACCTACGGCGCGTTCCTGCCCTTTGAGGACGTCGTCAAAGAGTTCGTCAAGCAGCGCGACGAAAGCCGCAACCCGATGTTTGACGTCAGCGTCAACTTCATGTGGAATCCGCCCGCTTACGATAAGGACGGACTGAGCGTTGAGATGTACGCGCCTCTGCAAAAGATGAGCCGCGACATCGGCGTCGTCATCCGCAAGGGCGCTAACGGACTGCATTTCATGGTGCAGTACTCCTCCGAGCTGTTCGAGGACAAGGTCGTTGAAAACTTTATTGAACAAATCAAATACACCCTCGATCTGCTCTCCGACAGCCGCATCAAGACCGTCCGCGACGCGCTCGACCTGCCCGCTGATCAGGCGTCCGTAATGGAGGAAATGAGCGTTGTCGAGACCGCCGAGGTGCCGACCGTTCTCCTTCACAAGCTGTTTGAGCAGAACGCTGTCGAAAACGCCGATAAGATCGCTCTCGTCGCGCAGGATGTGACCCTGACATACAAAGAGCTCAACGACAAGGCTAATATCGTCGCTGCGAATCTGATCAAGCGCGGCGTGAAGGTCGGCGACAGCGTAGCGCTGCTGCTGCCGCGACAGTCGTGCTACTTCAGCTGCCTGTTCGGCGTCAACAAAGCCGGCGCGGCGTTCATTCCCTGCGACCCGCAGTATCCCGCCGACCGTATCAACCATATCATCACCGATTCCGAAGCAAGCTACATCATCACTACCGCTGACAAGCTCGCTGATTATCCCGCAGAGAAATCCATCGACATCGAAGAGATCCTGCTGGGCGAGCCTGCCGATAATCCCGATATCCCGATGACCGGCGACGAGCTGAGCTATATGATCTATACCTCCGGCTCCACCGGCAAGCCCAAGGGCGTT
>CACZAW010000134.1 GCA_902779225.1 uncultured Ruminococcus sp.
TGGTGCTACATACACTGATCATATCGGTCAGACCTGAGCATAGAGGATCCGGAAAGATGTTTCTCGATTTTTACGAGAACTATGCCAAAGAGAACGGAAGCCCTTATCTGCGGTTGGATACGAATGCAAGGAACACTGCGGCGAGAGCCTTTTACCGGAAGTATGGTTATAATGAAATCGGAATCGTTCCGACAGTTTTCAACGGTATTCCCGGAGTAGAAATGGTTTTGCTCGAGAAGAGACTTTGTTTCCCGGAGTGATTATAAAGATGACAGACAGAAAAAAGGAAAACGCTCAGCGGTATCTTGGGTTCATTTCTGAAGTTGATTTACTATGAATATTATGAATAAAACTCTTTTCTAATCAGCAGAAAGAATGACTTGACAACCGCATCAATCTAAGCTACAATACAGCAAATTGAAATCCTCCTCTACCGGCTCGTTTGAGCCGCGCGGGGGAGGATTATTTTGACCACAATTATGACCACAAATGGAATCGGAAACATCGGAAATAATGGGAAAAAGAGGGTATATCGAAAAATATGAGTGTAGCAAAAAGGGCTAAAACAAGCCATTTCCCAACATTCATAGAACAAACATTCCCGTTTGGGAACAGCATGAACATAACCGGGATGCTTACACAGACGCAAAGACAGATTTCATCTCCAAATGGACGGCAGAAGCACGAAAGGAATACGGAGACCGATACTGACAAGAAAAAGAGCGGCTCGCTGTGAGTCGCTCTTGCTTTTTGTATCACTCATACAGGAGGATATTGTCTTTTTCCTCAGCCAGCTGTTTCAGCTTTTCACTGTAGCCGTTGAAACTGAAGAATACGAAGTGATTGATCCTGTTCTGCTTTTTCCAATCGATCTTTTCGATCTTCTCCAGCAGATGATAGTATACGTCCACGTCCATCGGTTCATTGGTGAATTTGCACTCACCGAAGATCACGTTATCGGTGCTTTCATCCACGGCGACGATGTCGATCTCGGTATCGCTCCTGTCCCACCATCTGCCGATGCGCGTGGGTGTGAAGTCCCACTTGCCCCCGGCTACCAGCGCGGGCATATACTCCCGCCGACAGATATCCTCATAGACGAACGCGGCGTGATTGGCGACAAACCCCTGCTGTATCTTCTGCATGACGAAGTCGGTGTTATCCATCTCGATGTATGACCGATAGGGATAGATGAACCGGAACCAGAACCGAATGTAATTGTCCTTGATCTTGTATAAACCCATCTTGCTCTTTTCGGGCTTATCCTCGGTGGCGGGAACTTCGCGCTCGAGAATATCCAGATCGATCAGCGTTTTCAGATACTTCGGCAGATTGGTCTGCGCTACATTCAGCGCCGAGGCGATCTCGCTTTGCTTCTCTTTGCCCGAGGCGATGGTCTTGATAATGGAGAAGTAGCTGCCAACATCCTTCACTTCCTTTTCGAGCAGGAAGGAAGGCTCCTCGTAAAGATAACTCTCCTTCGACATCACGCACCGCTCAATAGCGGTATAGACGTCGGTGTACGGCTCAAAGGTCTCGATATACTTCGGTACGCCTCCGGTGACCGCGTAGCATTCGATAAGTTGTCTTTCGCTGATATCCGAGAAGAACTGCGGATAATACCGGAAGGCGATCTGCTTCATCTTGATCTGACCTGTCCGTCTGCCGTAGAGGGGACTGTCGTAGGACAGCGTCTGGGAGTACATCATGTTCACCAACGATCCGCAGAGGATCAGCATGATGTTTTTGTCAGCGAGCATGGTATCCCATATCTTTTGCAGGACGGATACAAAGGCGCGGTTTGCTTTGCCGATATACTGGAACTCGTCCATGATGATCAGCTTTCTGTCGTGGGCGTCGTCATTGATGATATAAGAGAACAACTCCTCCCAACTGTCGATCTGTGCTTGGGTTAACAGGGGATTGCCGATATACTCCGCAACCTTTGCTTTGAAGGCTTTTCTGTTCTCGGCTTCGCTTTCTTCCGTAGCGAGGAAGAACAGTGCGTCCTTATCTTTGATGAACTCCTTGATCAGCGAGGTCTTGCCGATCCTTCTCCGACCGTAGATCACGACGAAGGAGGCGGAATCCTTCTGAAACTCCGCTTCAAGAAATGCTTTTTCCTTTGCTCTGTTGACGAACTCTTTCATATACTCACCTGCTTCAAATACAAATTACAATATTATTATACCACAAAGTATTATTATTTCAAGTATAATTTTTATGCTCTCAGTTTAGGCTGAATATTCAATCCGAGCAAGAGAAAAGGATCTGTTTTCATGATGAAAACAGGTCCTTTTTTGTTACCCGGAAACGACAAAACTGAAGATTGAGGCAAGGCAGGGGAAGTATCGCCCTGCCCTTGAGCGGTGCCTCAGAGCGAAGAAAAACGCCCGAAATCTACCCGAGAACGTACAGTTCAGGGAGGTCTCGGGCGTTTCTGCGTTTCAGGGTAGCTATATCGCCGACCGCAAGGTCGAGCAACATGAAGGAGGTGGCAAATATGCCGCGTATGCCAAAGTATCTCAAGAATGACTGGGCAATCTTTCTTGACGACCGAGGTCGCAGAGCCTACAACAAGCTGTGCCGCAGATGCGAGCACGACTGCAAGCAGAGCTTTCGCGCCACAATCATTCAATGCCCGGACTATCTATCCAAAAGGAGGAAAAAATCATGAAACCGAACACAAACTACACACAGCCTGAGCCCGAACTCGAGCTCATCAAGGCAAGCGAGATCACGCCCACAGAGGTGGAGTGGCTATGGTATCCGTACATTCCTTTCGGAAAAGTAACCATCCTCGAGGGTGATCCCGGCGACGGAAAGAGCAAGCTGCTCTTGGCGCTCAGCGCCATCCTCACAAAGGGAGCGCCGCTCCCCTTTGTCGGCGAAGAGGAGGTTCACGAGCCGATGGCGGTCATCTATCAGACGACAGAGGACGCTGCTGACGATACCGTAGTCCCCCGCTTTATCGCGTCGAACGGCGACAGAAACAACCTCATTTTCATCAGCGAGGACAAGAAGCATCTGACCTTCGGCGACAGCCGACTGGCACAGGCGATCAAGCAAACGGGAGCGAAACTTTTGATCCTCGATCCCCTCAGCTCGTACATCGGCGAAGGTTGTTCGCTAAATGCCGCCAACGAAATGCGCACGGAGTTCAATCACCTGATCGAGACCGCGCGTGAGGAACACTGCGCCGTCGTGGTGGTACATCACATGAACAAAAACGCGACAACGCCGCTGAACCGCACGAACGGCAGCGTCGATATCGCGGGCGCGGCACGCAGTATTCTGGCTGTGACGCGCACACCGAACAAGGCAAATCCGCAGGAGAGGATCATGGTTCAGGTAAAGTCGAATCTTGCGCCGACCGGCTCGGCGATCCTGTTTGAGGTTGCCGAACAGGGCGTTAATTTCATCGACGAAGTAGAGATGACGGCGGACGAAGCGTTCTCTGCAATCGCTCCGAAAATGGGTCGTCCGAGTGAGAAATCCGACGCCGCGACAGACTTTATTCTGAGCCTGCTTCGCGGCGGAAAGCTGCCCGCGACAGAATGCGAACAGCAGTTAAAGGCGGCGGGATTCAAGAAGTCGACGATCAAAAAGGCAAAGCGAAACGCGGGCGTTTCATCCGTCAAAGAGGGCTTCACCTGGTACTGGACTCTTGAGGATAACGTGCCCGAACAGCCGATCTTCACCGCTGATGACGATCTGCCGTTTGAGTGAAAGAGCCATGAAGAATTCTGTTTTTCAGGGGCATAATCAGCGTGTAAGGCGCGGGGTTCCTGTGCCGCTCAGAAGCGGTGCAGGAGCGTCTTACACTGTAGCGAGCATAGGCTTTGTACATACAAAGCCGGCGGGTGTATCCCGAAAGGGGAAAATCCCCTGTCACCCCTATTTCAAATCAAGGAGGAATTACCATGCAAAGAAAACTGAGAATCAATCTTCGCGTCAGCGAGGATGAGATGAAGGTCCTGTCGCGCTCGGCGAAGCGCGCAGGGCTTTCTTTATCGGCGTATCTGCGTCAGGTCGGTTGCAGTCAGCCGATCAAAAAGAAACCGGGCAAGGCTCTCAAAGACTGTTTCCAAATGGTCGGCGAGCTGAGGCAAAACTTTCGTCGGGCAAGCGCCGCGTCAATGGATCGGGCGCTCGCGGATTTAGAGGACAGATTGCTCGATGCGTATCACGAGGAGGTCGAAGATGGGAACAACAAAAATCTGGGCGATTAAGGACAGCCTGTCGCGCGTGCTGGACTATGCCGCCAATCCGCATAAGACCATCTATTCCGATCTGCGAAACGTCCTGCATTACGCAGGTGATGAAGCAAAAACCGGCGGCGCTGAGAAAGCGTGCTTTGTCACGGGTGTGAACTGCTCTGCCGTTACCGCGCTTGACGAAATGCGTTCCGTTCAGGAGCGGTTTGGCAAGACGACAGGCAACGTCGCCTACCATGCTTACCAGAGCTTCAAAACCGATGAGGTCACGCCCGAGCTGTGTCATCAGATCGGCGTGGAGCTGGCAAGAAAAATGTGGGGCGGCGGGTATCAGGTACTCGTCGCCACCCACTTCAATACGGGCACCTACCACAATCACTTTGTCGTCAACGCCGTGAATATGTGGGACGGCAAAAAGTTCAACTGCAACGAGGGCGCATATTGGAAGTTCCGAGCGCTGTCGGATGAGCTGTGCGCTGAACATCGACTGACGATCATCAAGAACCCGCAGGGCAAAACGCCGCGCAGTATTTACTTTGCCGAGAAGCGCGGCGATCCGACGACCTTCAACCTTATGCGTGAGGCGATCGACTATGCGATCACCTGTTCACGCGGCTTTGATGACTTCAAGCATATCATGCGCGATCAGGGGTATTTCATCGACCTGAATCCGAACCGCAAATACTGGACGATCCGATCGGAGAACAGCAAGAAGGCGGTCAGGATGTATCGTCTCGACGAGAACTACTCCAACGATTCTATCAAGCAGCGGATCTATGAACAGGGCTTTGACACCTGGCAGCGCAACGCCGACTATACGCACAGCCGCGTTACGCTGCGCAACTATCGTCCGCCGAGGCGGCGATTTCTCGGCAGTTTCAAGCAGACAAAGAAGCGCACGGGTCTGGTCGCCCTGTACATGCACTACTGCTATCTGCTCGGATATTATCCGAAGAATCGTCGGCATCAACCGCTCTCGCCCGAAATGAAGGAGGCGTTGCGGCATCTAGATCGGCTGTCGGATCAAGTGCGGCTGGTAT
>CACZAW010000135.1 GCA_902779225.1 uncultured Ruminococcus sp.
GATTTCTTTGGACATGATCGATCCCTTTCCTTAAACGGCGGCAGCCAGTCTGTCGTGAACAGCGTCAAGAAAAGCTTCCGTATTGACCTTCTGCTTGTTTTCCAAAGAGCTGAGCAGATACAGGTCGCCGGTCATAATGCCGCTCTCGATGGTGTCGATCGTCGCTTTTTCCAGCTTGTCGGCAAAGTCGACCAGCGCGTCGTTGCCGTCAAGCTCGCCGCGTTTTCTCAGCGCGCCTGACCATGCAAAGATCGTCGCTACCGAGTTGGTCGAGGTCTCCTCGCCCTTGAGGTGCTTGTAATAGTGGCGCTGAACGGTGCCGTGCGCCGCCTCATATTCATACACGCCGTCCGGAGATACCAGCACGCTGGTCATCATCGCCAGTGATCCGAAAGCCGTTGCGATCATATCGCTCATCACATCGCCGTCATAGTTCTTGCACGCCCAGATATAGCCGCCGTTAGAGCGGATCACGCGTGCAACAGCGTCGTCAATCAGGGTGTAGAAGTAGGTGATGCCTGCCTCTTCGAACTTTGCCTTGTATTCGTTATCAAAGATTTCCTGGAAAATATCCTTGAAGGTATGATCGTAGGTTTTGCTGATGGTATCCTTGGTCGCGAACCAGATATCCAGCTTTTGATCCAGCGCGTAGTTGAAGCACGCTCTCGCAAAGGATGAGATACTGGACTCGAGGTTGTGGACGCCCTGGATGATGCCGCCGCTCTTCTCAAAGTCAAAGATGGTCTGACGCTTCTCGTTGCCGTCCTTATCGGTCACGCACAGCTCCGCTTTTGATCCCTGCGCCACCTTCATCTCGGTGTTCTTGTATACGTCGCCGTAAGCATGACGCGCGATGCAGATGGGCTTTGTCCAGGTCGGGAGATAGGGCGTGATGCCCTTGACGAGGATCGGCGCGCGGAACACCGTGCCGTCGAGGATGGCGCGGATGGTGCCGTTCGGCGATTTCCACATCTCTTTGAGGTTGTATTCATCCATGCGCGCGGCATTGGGTGTAATAGTCGCGCATTTAACCGCTACGCCGTATTTTTTGGTGGCTTCGGCGGAGTCGATCGTGATCTGATCGTCGGTCTCGTTGCGCTTTTCGAGCCCCAGATCATAGTATTCGCTCTTGAGGTCGACAAAGGGGAGGATGAGCTTATCTTTAAGCATCTTCCAGATGATCCTTGTCATTTCGTCGCCGTCCATCTCGACCAGCGGTGTTGTCATTTGAATCTTAGTCATAACAGACTCCTTTACTTTTTTGAGTCATTCCGAGGGAGCAAAGCGACCGTGGGAATCTCCCCTTCGCTTTGTTTCTGTTTGAAAACAGAAAAAGATATGCTCCTCATTGTGGGATTGCCACGGGCTGATAACTATCAGCCCTCGCAATGACATATGGATATTATTTTGAAATGGTATAGTTCAGCAGACCGCCGGCGAGGATGATCGCCTTCTGACGCTCGGTCAGGCTGCATTTTGCGATGATTTCCGTATTCTTGGTTTTGTTGCGGATAACGATCGTATCGCCGGCGTTGATCTGATCTCTGACCTTTTCGATCGCCAGATTATCGCCGAGGGCGATGTTCGCGTAATCATTCTCATCCGCAAATTCCAGCGGCAGAATACCTGCGTTGATCAGGTTGGCTCTGTGGATACGCGCAAAGCTCTTGACCAGAACTGCCTTGACGCCGAGGTACAGAGGCGCCAGCGCGGCGTGCTCTCTGGAAGAGCCCTGACCGTAATTGGAGCCGCCGACGATCACGGAAGAGCCCAGCATCTTGGCGCGCTTCGGGAATTCGGTGTCGCATACGGTAAAGCAGTATTCGGAGATCGCGGGGATATTGGAACGCAGGGGAAGGATCTTTGCGCCTGCGGGCATGATGTGGTCGGTGGTGATATTGTCCTCAACCTTTAAGGAGCAGGTCGCCTCGATGCTCTCCGCCATTGCGGTGGTCTTGGGGAATTCCTTGATGTTCGGGCCTCTGAGGACTTCGATCTTGTCCATCTCGTCGACAGAAGCCGGCTCGATGACCATATTGTCGTTGATAAGGAAGTGCTCGGGCATTTCGACCTTGTAGCCGTCAGCATATTTTCTCGGATCGGTGATGACGCCGGTCAGCGCGGATACAGCTGCGACCTCAGGGGATACCAGATAGATATCCGCGTCCTTGGTTCCGCTTCTTCCGAGGAAGTTGCGGTTAAAGGTGCGCAGGGATACGCCCTTGCTGTTCGGCGACTGACCCATGCCGATGCACGGGCCGCAGGCGGATTCGAGGATACGCGCGCCGGATGCGATGATATCGGCGAGAGCGCCGTTTTCCGCCAGCATATTGAGCACCTGCTTGGAACCGGGCGCGATCGCGAGCGATACGCCGTCGGCAACGGTCTTGCCCTTTAAGATATGCGCGACCTTCATCAGGTCGGTGTAGCTGGAGTTGGTGCAGGAGCCGATACAAACCTGGTTGATGACCATGCCCTCCAGCTCAGTGATCGGCTTGACCGCGTCGGGGGAGTGGGGGCAAGCCGCCAGCGGCTCCAGTGCGCTCAGATCGATGACGATATGCTCGTCATACTCTGCGTCTGCGTCTGCCGAAAGCTCGGTATAATCCTGCTCGCGGCCCTGCGCCTTAAGGAATTCGAGCGTATTCTCGTCGGACGGGAAGACAGAGGTCGTCGCGCCGAGCTCCGCGCCCATATTGGTAATGGTCGCTCTCTGCGGAACGCTGAGCGTCTTGATTCCTTCGCCTGCATACTCGATGATCTTGCCGACGCCGCCCTTGACGGACATCCTGCGCAGTACCTCGAGGATGATATCCTTCGCGCTGACATTCTCCTGCAATTCGCCGGTCAGCTCGACCTTGACGATCTTCGGCATGGTGATATAGTATTCGCCGCCGCCCATCGCGACCGCTACGTCCAGACCGCCCGCGCCGATCGCCAGCATTCCGATACCGCCGCCGGTGGGAGTGTGCGAGTCGGAGCCGATCAGCGTCTTGCCGGGAATACCGAAGCGCTCGAGGTGTACCTGATGACAGATACCGTTGCCGGGACGCGAGAACCAGATGCCGTGCTTTTTGCATACCGTCTGGATAAAGCGGTGATCGTCCGCGTTCTCAAAGCCTGTCTGCAAGGTGTTGTGATCGATATATGCGACCGAGCGCTCGGTGCGCACGCGGTCGATGCCCATCGTCTCAAATTCCAGATACGCCATCGTGCCGGTAGCGTCCTGCGTGAGCGTCTGGTCGATGCGGATACCGATGTCGGTGCCCTTGACCATCTCGCCGGTGACAAGATGATTTTTGATGATTTTTTCAGCAATTGTAAGTCCCATGATTACCTCCTGATACCAGTCGTTGTGAGGAGCGGATGCGCGCATTTAAGTATGCGGCGATCCCGAAACACAGCTGATTCTCCTCAGTCAAGACTTCGTTAAAATATACACAAAGGTATTATACTACTTTAACGCCGTAAAGTAAATAATCTATTAGAATTATGAATGACGGATTGTTTCAGAATTCTTTTGTTATCATCCAAGATTTTCGGTGAAAATTGACATAGTAATTGCAATAGGGAACATGGTATAATTCTATCTGGTATAATATGTAAAAAACTAAGGTGAAAACAATGTCAAAGAGAGAAAATCTTCGTAATATCGCGATCATCGCGCACGTTGACCACGGCAAGACCACGCTGGTCGATCAGCTCCTTCGTCAATCGGGCATTTTCCGCTCTAACGAAGTCGTCAACGAGCGTGTAATGGACAGCAACGATCTGGAGCGTGAGCGCGGCATCACGATCCTGTCTAAGAATACCTCCGTCATGTATCAGGACACCAAGATCAACATTGTAGATACCCCCGGCCATGCCGATTTTGGCGGCGAGGTCGAACGTATCCTGATGATGGTCGACGGCGTACTGCTTTTGGTCGACGCCTTTGAGGGCTGTATGCCCCAGACCCGCTTTGTACTGAAAAAGGCGCTGGGTCTCGGCAAAAAGCCGCTGGTCGTCGTCAATAAGATTGACCGTGACGGCGCGCGCCCCGAAGAGGTCATCGACGAGGTGCTCGATCTGTTCATCGAGCTTGGCGCCGATGAGGATCAGCTCGAATTCCCGGTCGTCTACGCCTCTGCGCGCGAAGGGATCTCCTCACTGGATTACACTAACATGGAAGAGGATATGAAGCCGCTGTTTGAGGCGATCATCCGCGAGATTCCCGCTCCCGAGGGCGAGATCGACGCGCCGCTGCAGCTTCTCGTATCCAATATCGAGTACGACGAGTATGTCGGTCGCATCGGTATCGGACGCGTTGAGCGCGGCCGCATCAAGACCGGTCAGGCTGCCGTGCTTTGCCATCAGGACGGTACAACTACTAACGTCCGCATCTCCAAGCTCTATGAGTTTGAAGGTTTAAAGCGCGTTGAGTGCGACGAGGCGGAGATGGGCGATCTTGTCTGCCTGTCCGGTATTGCCGATATCAATATCGGCGAGACCATCTGCGACGTCGACCATATCGACCCGCTGCCGTTCGTCAAGATCGACGAGCCGACCGTTTCGATGAACTTTATCGTCAATAATTCTCCGTTCGCGGGACGCGAGGGCAAGTATGTTACCTCCCGCAACATCCGCGACCGCCTTTTCAAAGAGGTCGAGACCAATGTCGCTCTGCGCGTGGAGGAGACCGATTCTGCCGATACCTTCAAGGTATCCGGGCGCGGCGAGCTGCATCTTTCCATCCTGATCGAGACCATGCGCCGCGAGGGCTACGAGTTTCAGGTGAGCCGCCCGCAGGTCATCACTAAGATGATCGACGGCGTGCTGTGCGAGCCGATCGAGTACCTCATCGTTGAGGTTCCCGAGAATTATGTCGGCGCCGTAATGGAAAAGCTCGGTTCCCGCAAGGCGGAGCTGATCAATATGGGTGCGCGCGAAGGCGGGGCTACTCATATCGAGTTCCGTATCCCGTCCCGCGGTCTGATGGGTTATCGCCCCGAATTCCTGACCGACACCAACGGCAACGGCATCATGAACCATGTTTTTGATTCGTATGAGCCGTACAAGGGCGATATCGTCACCCGCCATCAGGGATCTCTGATCGCCTTTGAGACCGGCGAGACCGTTACCTATGGTTTGTATGCGGCGCAGGAGCGCGGCAGACTCTTTGTCGGTCCCGGTGTTGACGTCTACGAGGGCATGATTGTCGGCGCCTGCCCCAAGAATGAGGATATCACCGTCAACGTCTGCAAAAAGAAGCAC
>CACZAW010000136.1 GCA_902779225.1 uncultured Ruminococcus sp.
CAGTATGCTCGGCTTCTTCAAGTATTACAACTTTATCGCCGGCACATGGAACAGTATCGTCGGAAGCGCTGCGGCGCTGCCGATCCTCGATAAGATCACCCTGCCGTCGCTGACCTTCGGCGCCGCCTTCCCGTTTATCGGCGTTACGATGCGCACCATCCCGTTCACCCTGCCGATCGGTATCAGCTTCTACACCTTCCAGACCATGTCCTATTCCATCGACGTATACCGCCGCGAGGCGCCGGTGCAGAAGAACATCATTTCCTTCGGCACCTACGTCGCCCTGTTCCCGCAGCTGATCGCAGGCCCCATCGTCCGCTATAAGGACGTCGCCTATCAGCTCAACCACCGCCGCGAGACCCTTGACGATTTCACCAAGGGCGTCTGCATCTTCTGTGTGGGTTTAGCCAAAAAGGTGCTGATCGCCAACCAGATGGGCGCGATGTGGGACGCGATGCTCTCCACCGGTCAGGATAACGGCTGGCTCGGCTCATGGGTCGGCATCATCGCCTATTCCTTCCAAATCTACTTCGACTTCTCCGGCTACTCGGATATGGCGTGCGGTCTGGGCAATATGCTTGGCTTCGAATTCCTCAAAAACTTCAACTATCCCTATATCTCCAAGAGCATCACCGAGTTCTGGCGCCGCTGGCACATTTCGCTCGGCACATGGTTCCGCGAGTATGTTTATATCCCCCTGGGCGGCAACCGCAAGGGCTTCGTCCGCCAGATCTTCAACCTGCTGATCGTTTGGTTCTTGACGGGACTGTGGCACGGCGCGTCCTACAACTTCATCCTGTGGGGTCTGTATTTCGGCTTGCTGCTCGTCATTGAAAAGCTAATCCTCAAAAAGTGGCTGGAGAAATGCCCCGCCGCCATACAGCATATCTATTCGCTGTTCTTTATCATCATCGGCTGGGTCATCTTCTACTTTGCCGAGGATATGGGCGGTATGCCCGCCATGGGCGCATTCTTCGCCTCGATGTTCAACTTCGGCGGCGTCGTCATTGGCGACAGCGCGCTGGTGATCCTGATGTCCTATCTGCCGATGCTCCTGATCGCTGGCGTCGCATCGACCCCGCTGGGCGTCAAGCTGTACGCCAAGGTCAAGGATACGGCGGCAAATCCCGCGCTCCAAAGCGTATACTGCGCCGTTGTTATGCTGCTCAGCACCGCTTTGCTGGTCGCCGGCAGCTACAATCCGTTCATCTATTTCCGTTTCTGATATTTTATTCCTGTAGGGGAGGGTCTTGACCCTCCCGCGTGACCGCAGGTCACCCGACCGAGATTCCAACCGAAAGGAGGACTGTAAATGAAAAAGGTATACAAGCGGCTGCCGATGATCATTTTCATCGTCTTTATCGCCGTGATGTTCATCCTGTTTCTCGCACTGCCGAAAAAAGAATACAGCTCCTCCGAAAAGCGTTTTTTGGCGAAAGCCCCCGAGTTCAACGAGCAAAAGCTGTTTGAGGGCGAATTCCGCAACGCCTTTGAGAGCCATATCGAAGACCATACCGCCGGACGCGATTTCTGGGTCGGACTGGCGGCATACTATAACTACGCCTTGGGCAACAACGGCTCCAAGGGCGTCTATAACGGCAAGGACGGCTATCTGATCAACGATCCCACCGAGATGACCAACTTTACCCGCAATCTGGGCTTTATCGAAGAATTCGCCGCCCATATGAAGGAATGGAAGAATATTCCGACCACGGTGCTGGTCGCTCCCTCGACAGGCTATATCTGTGAGGACAAGCTGCCGACCTTCCACAAATCCTACCATGACGACGAGGCGTTTGCAGAGATGCACGATACCTTCAAGGCAGCCGGGTTCGTCGATATCCGCGACGCGTTCAAGTCCGCCTATGCCGACGGCAATCAGGTATTCTACCGCACCGACCACCACTGGACGACCTTCGGCGCCCACACTGCCTACGAGGCGCTCGCACAGCCCCTCGGCTTCACCGCCAATCCCGAGAGCGCCTATGAAAAGACCGCTTATCCCGGCTTTTACGGCACGACCTACTCGACCTCCGGCTACTGGCTGACCCAGCCGGATTCGATCGAGGTGTGGGATAACCCGACCAATGATATCGACGTCAAGATCGCCGATAACGATAAAGAGCAGAAGGATATGTACTTCTACAGCCACCTCGAAGAAGACGATAAATACCCGATCTTCCTCGACGGCAACCACGGCTATACCGTGATCAAAAACAATCAGGCAAAGACAAAGGAAAAGCTGTTGGTCATCAAAGACAGCTTTGCCCATTCGCTCGTCCCGTTCCTCGCCGACCATTACGCCGAGATCATCATGGTCGATATGCGTTATTATTCCATGCCTATGCTCCCGATTGTCGAGCAGGAGGGGGTCGACCGCATCCTGTTCATCTATTCCGTCGATAACCTCGCGACCGATACCGATATCGGCTACATCGAATAATTTTTCTAAAAGCGTGCCGCAGGCACATTTCGCTCCGGAGGCGGTGAAACTTTGCTCAAACAATATCTCGAAGCCGGCAAGATCGTCGGCACCCACGGCGTCCGCGGAGAAATGCGCGTCGAGTGCTGGTGCAATTCTCCGGCTTTTCTCACAAAATTCAAGACCTTATATCTCGACGAGGGCAAGTCGTCGCTATCCGTCACCTGCCGTCCGCATAAAAACATCGTCCTGATGACCGTCAAGGGCGTTTCCTCCATCGAGGAAGCCGACGCCTACCGCGGCAGGATCCTTTATATCGACCGCGCCGACGTCCGTCTGAGCAAGGGCGAGCATTTTGTGCAGGACATCATCGGGCTCAAGGTGACCGACGTCGATACCGCCGAGGTCTACGGCGTTGTCAACGACGTCCTCAAAACCGGCTCCAACGACGTCTACGAGATGCGCGGCGAGGATCAAAAGATGTACTATATCCCCGTCATCCCCGACATCATCGACCGTTTGGATTTTGAGGCGGGCGCGGTGTATATCCGCCCGATGAAAGGACTGTTCGACGATGCGGATTGATATCATCACCCTGTTTGACACGATGTGCGAGTCGGTGCTGTCCGAGAGCATCATCGGCAGAGCGCGCAAAAAAGGCGCGATCGATATCCGCTGCCACCAGCTCCGCGACTATGCCTTTGATAAGCACCGCCGCGTGGATGATTCCACCTACGGCGGCGGGATGGGGATGCTCATGCTCGCCGAGCCGATCGCGCTGTGCTTTGAGGATATCGCCGGGCAAATAGGGCAGAAGCCGCATTTTATCTATATGTCGCCCAAGGGCAAGGTGCTGACCCAGCAAAAGCTGAAGGAGCTGAGCGCCTATGACAATATCTGCATCCTTTGCGGCCATTATGAGGGCGTTGATCAGCGCGTGCTGGATCGCTATGTGGACGAAGAGATCAGCATCGGCGACTATGTCCTGACCGGCGGCGAGCTGCCTGCTCTGGTGCTGACGGATTCTCTCGCGCGTCTGCAAAAGGATGTGCTTTCCGACGACGAGTGCTTCGAGCTGGAGAGCCATTATAACGGCCTGCTGGAATATCCCCAGTACACCAAGCCGCAGTGCTGGCGCGGGGAAGAGATCCCCGAGGTGCTCTTTTCCGGACACCACGCCAATATCGAAAAATGGCGGCGTGAACAAAGCGTCATCGAGACCGCCAAAAAGCGTCCCGATATGATCGCATCCGCCGATCTTTCACCGGAAGAACGCCGGCTCGCGGAGGAGATCATCCTTCGTCAAAACGCACAAACGAATGGTGATTTTGACGAATAATGCGCGGATTTCCTGAAAAATGACGGTTCCGTTGGCACTCTCAACCAAGGAATTATCAACATCTTCGTTATTTTGCACAATAATTAATTTGTTTGAAATTCGACAGTTATGTATCAAAACAAAAATCATTTCGCCTAGTTGACCAACCGCGTTTTCGAGGATATAATAATAAGGCGACTTAGATAAATCTATTTTTCTGATAAGAGAGGGTATTCATATGTACGTTAAGGAAGTTTTAGTTCAAAACAAAGCTGGGCTCCATGCTCGTCCTGCTACTTTCTTTATTCAGAAAGCGAACGAGTACAAGTCATCCATCTGGGTAGAGAAGGATGAGAGAAAAGTCAATGCCAAGTCTTTGCTGGGCGTTCTGTCGCTGGGTATCATCGGCGGCACCAACGTCAAGATCTTTGCCGACGGTCCCGATGAGACCGACGCGGTAGAGGGTCTCGTTGATTTGATCAACACCGGCTTTGCGGAATAATCTGAGAACGTATGCAGGCGGACGTATGTCCGCCTTTTTGTTTTGCCAAGAATTGATGTTGATTAACCGTGCGTTTTGATGTATCATTAAATGAGAGTTAACGAAACGGAAAATTTAATTCCTCATTCCTCATTCCTAATTCCTGATTGAAATAAGGTGGTGATTGTATGAATCCGAAGCTGCAAGCCCTTCGCCAAAAGGCGATGGCGCTTCCTCTTCAGCCGGGCGTCTATATCATGAAGAACGCCGCCGGAGAGATCATCTATATCGGCAAGGCAAAAGCGCTCAAAAACCGCGTCAGCCAGTACTTCGGCTCTCAGAACAATCACACCGAAAAGGTTCGCCGCATGGTGGACAATGTCGACGACTTCGAGTACATCATCACCGACTCCGAATTCGAGTGTCTGATCCTGGAATGCTCGCTGATTAAACAGCATACCCCCAAGTACAACATCTTATTGAAGGATGATAAGGGCTACAGCTATATCCGCGTCACCGACGAGCCGTACCGCCGCCTGAGCTATGTTTTGCAGAAAGCGGACGACGGCGCGCGCTATATCGGGCCCTATAAATCGAGCTATTATGTCAAATCCTCCGTCGAGGAGGCAAACAAGATCTTCGGACTCCCGACCTGTAACCGCCGTTTTCCCGAGGATTTCGGCAAACAGCGTCCCTGCCTGAATTTCCATATCAAGCAGTGCTGCGCGCCCTGCACCGGCAGGGTCAAGCTAGCCGATTATAACGAGCGGGTCGAATCTGCGCTGGAGTTTCTCTCCGGCGACAGCTCCGGCACCATGCGCCTTTTGCAGGAGCGCATGAACGCCGCCGCCGAAGCGCTGGATTTCGAGCGCGCCGCGCGCTATCGCGACCAGATCGCCGCGATGAAGAAGATGCGCGATAAGCAGAAGGTCGTCGATATCCATCTTGATGAGCTGGATGTGATCGCCGTCGCGCGGGAAGGCAGCCGCGGTTCTGCTACC
>CACZAW010000137.1 GCA_902779225.1 uncultured Ruminococcus sp.
CGCGAGCAGATCAAGGGCAAGGTGCTGGAAGCCTGCGAGTATTCCTCGCGCGAGGCGGCGGATACGATCGCCG
The DNA here is from genome assembly GCA_902779225.1 of uncultured Ruminococcus sp. Lineage (GTDB taxonomy): Bacteria > Bacillota > Clostridia > Oscillospirales > Acutalibacteraceae > Ruminococcoides. The sequence continues at coordinate 74 of CACZAW010000137.1, forward strand.
AAGCCATCGGGGCTGACGTCGTGCAGGTCATCGGCAATAAGTTCGTTCTGTACCGCCGCAATAAAAAAGATCCGAAGATCAAGCTGGTCAAATGAGACGCGCTATCTTCGGCGGGTCCTTCAACCCGATCCATAACGACCATATCAAGCTCGCTTTGCAGTTTGCAGAGGAGTTTGATCTCGATAAGGTGACGCTGATCCCGACCTACACGACGCCACTCAAGGATAATTCCGAGATCGCCGACGGTCGGCATAGACTGAGAATGTGTCAGCTCGCGACCGAGGGCTATCCGCAGCTCGAGGTCAGCGACATCGAGCTCAAACGCGGCGGGATGAGCTATACCTCCGATACGGTCACGGCGCTGAAAAACGATACGGACGAGCTGTTTTTGATCGTGGGTGCGGATATGTATGTCACCCTCGATCAGTGGCACGAATTCCGTACTATCTTTGCAAATGCGACCATTCTTGCCGCATCGCGCAATGAGTTAGGTTATATTTCTCTTAAAGAAAAATACAAAGAATATCAGCCCTATGGCTGCCGCACGCTGATCTCACACAATTTGGTGGGGCCGCTGTCCTCGACCGCTGTCCGCGCTGCGGTCAAAGCCGGCGGGGATATCAGCGGTATGGTCGATCAAAGAGTGGCGGATTATATCAAAAAACACGGTCTGTACAGGTGACATATGGATTTAGAATACTATAAAAAAGAATTGGATCAGCTTTCCGAGTATCGTCGTATCCATTCGCTGAACGTTGCCGAAGAAGCGGTGCGGTTGGCGAAAAAATACGGAGCCGATCCCGAGAAAGCACGCTTAGCCGGTTTGCTGCATGATATCACCAAAGAAATCGATAATGAAAACCAGTTGAAAATCATCGAAAATGGTGGTATAATTCTCACCGACGTTGAACGCCGATCCCCTAAGCTATGGCACGCGATCTCCGGAGCTGTTACCGTTCGCGACAAGTACGGGATCGCCGACGAGGATATTTTTCATGCGATCCTCTATCATACGACCGCCCGTGCGGGGATGTCTAAGCTGGAAAAGTGCATTTTCCTCGCTGATTTTACCTCCCCCGAGCGCAGCTATCCCGATATTGACGTGATCCGTCGCTATGCCGAGGTTTCTCTCGAGGAAGGTATGCTGTACGGACTGAAATTCACCATCTCGCGTCTGTCCGGCAGGGGAAACCTGATTTCTCCCAACGCCCTCGATGCGTATAATGAGATCCTGCTGCAAAAATCCGACCACTAACCACTGATAAATGAGGTAAACTATGAATTCATTACAAACTGCCAAAGAAATTGCAAAAGTATTAGATAACCGCAAGGGCCTTGACGTTAAGGTCATCAAGATCGGCGATATTTCTATCCTTGCCGACTATATGGTTATCGCGACCGGTAACTCGTCGACCCATGTCAAGTCGCTTGCCGATTATGTCGAGTACGAATTGGATCAAAAGGGCGTATCTGTCAGCCATATCGAAGGACACCGCTCCGATACATGGATCCTGCTCGATTATGTCGACGTTATCGTTCATGTGTTCTCTGAGGAAAGCCGTCAGTATTACGATCTCGACCGCCTCTGGGAGGACGGCGAAGAGGTCGATATCTCGGATATCGTGACGGAGTAATAAGCAATCAACCCACGGAGGGATTATTATGAAATACAATCATAAGGCTGTCGAGCCGAAATGGCAAAAAATCTGGGAGGAAAAGGGCGTTTTCCATGCCGAGGATAATTCTGGAAAAGAAAAATTCTATGCGCTGATCGAGTTCCCTTATCCCTCGGGTCAGGGTCTGCACGTCGGGCATCCGCGTCCCTATACGGCGCTGGATACCGTTTCCCGCAAGCGCAGACTGCAAGGCTATAATGTCCTGTATCCCATAGGCTGGGATGCGTTCGGTCTGCCGACCGAGAATTACGCGATCAAAAACCATATCCACCCCGAGATCGTGACGGCAAATAATGTCGCGCGCTTCAAAAAACAGATCCAGTCGCTGGGTATCTCCTTTGACTGGAGCCGCGAGGTCAATACCACCGATCCCGAGTATTACAAGTGGACGCAGTGGATCTTTTTGCAGCTTTTCAAGCATAATCTCGCGTATAAGAAAGAGATGGCGGTCAACTGGTGTACCTCCTGTAAGTGCGTCCTCGCGAATGAAGAGGTCGTCAACGGCGTGTGCGAGCGCTGCGGCAGCGAGGTCGTCCGCCGCGTCAAGAGCCAGTGGATGCTCAAGATCACCGAATACGCCGACCGTCTGATCGACGATCTCGATCTGGTCGATTATCCCGAGCGCGTCAAGCTGCAGCAGAAGAACTGGATCGGTCGCAGCTACGGCGCAGAGGTCGAATTTGACACCACAGCCGGCGATAAGCTGGAGATCTATACCACCCGTCCCGATACGCTCTACGGCGCGACCTATATGGTCGTATCGCCCGAGCATCCCTATATCGAAAAGTGGGCTGACAAGCTCAATAATATCGACGAGATCCGCGCGTATCAGACCGCCTCTGCCAAGAAGAGCGATTTTGAACGCACCGAGATGAACAAGGAGAAGACCGGCGTGCGTCTTGACGGCGTAACGGCGATCAATCCCCTGACCGGTTCCGAGATCCCGATCTTTATCTCCGACTACGTTCTGATCTCCTACGGTACCGGCGCGATCATGGCGGTTCCCGCTCATGATACCCGTGACTGGGAGTTTGCGAAGAAATTCAACCTGCCGATCATCGAGGTCGTCAAGGGCGGCGACGTCGAGAAAGAGGCGTTCACCGACTGTGCGACCGGTATCATGGTCAACTCCGGCATTCTCGACGGACTTTCGGTCGATCAGGCAAAGGTCAAGATCATCGACTACCTGACCGAAAAGGGCATCGGTCATAAAAAGGTCAACTTCAAGCTGCGCGACTGGGTATTCTCGCGCCAGCGCTACTGGGGCGAGCCGATCCCGATCGTTAAGTGCGAGGACTGCGGTTATGTGCCGCTGCCCGAGTCTGAGCTTCCCTTAAAGCTCCCGATGGTCGAGAGCTACGAGCCTACCGATACCGGCGAATCGCCGCTTGCCAATATGACCGAATGGGTCGAGACGACCTGTCCGTGCTGCGGCAAGAAGGCATATCGCGAGACCGATACCATGCCGCAGTGGGCTGGTTCCTCATGGTACTATCTGCGCTATATGGATCCGCATAATCACGATGCGCTCGCGTCCGCTGAGGCGCTCGACTACTGGCATCAGGTCGATTGGTACAACGGCGGTATGGAGCATACCACCCTGCATTTGCTGTACAGCCGCTTCTGGCACAAGTTCCTGTATGATATCGGCGTCGTTCCGACTAAGGAACCCTATGCTAAGCGTACCTCTCACGGCATGATCCTCGGCGCTAACGGCGAGAAGATGTCGAAATCCCGCGGTAACGTCGTCAATCCCGACGATATCGTCAACGAGTACGGCGCAGATACCCTCCGCCTGTATGAGATGTTCATCGGCGATTTTGAAAAAGCCGCTCCGTGGAGCACCAACTCCGTCCGCGGCTGCCGCAAGTTCATCGAGCGTTTCTGGAATCTGCAGGAAATGCTGACCGGCGAGGATTTCATCCGTCCCGAGGTCGAAAAAGAATTCCCCAAGACCATCAAAAAGGTCGGCAACGATATTGAAAATATCAAATTTAATACCGCGATCGCCGCTTTGATGGCGCTGATCAATACCATCTACGCGACCGGTAAGGTCACAAAGAAAGAGCTCGGCGTATTCGCGATCCTGCTCAATCCCTTTGCGCCTCATGTCACAGAAGAGGTCTGGGAAGCCTGCAAGCTGGGCGACGGCATCATCGCCGAGGCGCAGTGGCCGTCGTATGACGAAGCAAAGTGCGTCGACGATACCATCGAGATCGTCGCGCAGGTCAACGGCAGGATCAAGGCGAAGCTGAATATCGCCGCCGATGCCGCACAGGACGACGTTCTCGCGATGGCGAAGTCTGAGCCGAAGGTTCTCGAGGCGATCGACGGTATGCATATCGTCAAGGAGATCTATGTTCGCGGCAAGCTCGTCAATATTGTTGTCAAGCCTTGACGGAAATCATCAAGATATTGCCGAAGAATCGGATAGCATACGACTTCATCCGCTATATGTAGAATTTTCGGCGTGAATCTTAGCAAAATTCTACAAATTCCATCTGGGTACTTGACACTTCGGCGACATTATTGTATAATCGATGTTGCATTATGCGAATAACTCCGGTTGGGAGGGAAATAAATGTCAGAAGTAAGACTCAAAGAAAACGAATCTTTGGAGAGCGCACTTCGCCGCTTTAAGAGGCAGTGTCAGCGCGCCGGCGTCATCGCTGAGGTTCGTAAGAGAGAGGCTTACGAGAAGCCTTCTGTTAAGCGCAAGAAGAAGTCCGAGGCTGCTCGCAAGCGTAAGTACAGATAAGTACAATATCAAAGAAGAAACGGACAGCCCGGCTGTCCGTTTTTTGTTTCTCAGAAAGAGGTGCTTTTATGACTTCTATCCAAAAGCTTCAGGATTATCTTCCCGATACCGCGACAGCAGCGCTGATCACCTCGGAGATCAACGCCCGCTACTTTTCATCCTTCAGCTTTACCGACGGAGCCGTCCTGATCACAAAGGACGCGGCTTTTCTTCTCTGTGATTTTCGCTATTATGAAGCCGCCGAGAAATTTGCCACCGACGGTATCACGGTCGTCAAGTTCCGTAAGCTGTATGATACGATCAATGATATAATTCTTCAAAAGAATATTAGCAACCTGATGATCGAAGAAGAGGCGGTCACGATCGCGCGGCTTGCAGAGCTGAAAGCCAGGCTCAACGCTTCGATACTCACCGAGGGCAGCCTTTCCGAAACGATCCGCTCTATCCGTGTGATCAAGACGCCCGATGAGATCGCGTGTATCACCAAAGCCCAGCGGATCACCGAGCGGGCGCTGACGGAGCTTTTGAACCATGTGCGTCCGGGTGTGACCGAGCGTGAGCTGTCCGTTGAGCTGGAGCATTTGATCCATGTCTATGGGGGAGAGAGGATCGCCTTTGAGCTGATCACGATCGCCGGTGCAAATACCTCCTTGCCGCACGGCGTTCCGGGTGACTATACGGTTCGCGATGGCGATTTCGTGACCTTTGATAT
>CACZAW010000138.1 GCA_902779225.1 uncultured Ruminococcus sp.
CTCGACGGCACCGTCCTGACCATCAGCGGTAACGGCAGTATGGGAGTCTACGGAGCCAGCTTTGGTCCTGCTCCATGGGGAACAGCGATCACCAGGGTCGTCATTAAAAACGGCGTCACCAATATCGCTCAGTTCGCGTTCTTGAACTGCGATAAGCTGTCGAGCGTCGTCATCCCCGGCTCGGTCACCAGCATCGGTATGCTTGCGTTCGCCGGCTGTAAAAGCATCAAGAGCTTCACTATCCCTGACACAGTCACCGAGGTCAGAGGTTCTGCTTTCTCCGGCTGCTCAGGTCTTGAAAACCTCACCATCGGCAGCTCGGTTACATCAAATCTCTACGGTATGTTTTCCAAATGCTCAAGTCTTTCGCGTATTACCGTTTCGTCCGGTAATCCTGTTTATGACAGCCGCGACAACTGTAACGCGATCATCGAAACAAAGACAAATACTTTGATGCTTGGCTGCAAAAACACCGTGATTCCAAACTCGGTCACACAAATCTATGAGAGTGCGTTCTCCGGCAGCTCCGGCATGACGAGTATTACCATCCCTGATTCTGTGACAAGTATCGGCTACGGAGCGTTTTCCGGCTGTGAGAACCTTGAGAATATCACTGTACCCGACTCGGTGAAAAGTATCGCCGCCTATGCGTTCTCCGATTGCTCCGAGCTTGAGGAAGTCTCCATCCCCGACTCTGTGATAAGTATCGGCGACGGAGCGTTCTCCAACACCCCGTGGTACGATAATCAGCCGGACGGTATAGTATACGCGGGTAAGGTGGCATACGAATACAAGGGCTCGTGCCCCGTTAGTGTAGAGATCAAAGAAGGTACTGTCGGTATCGCCAACTTTGCCTTCTCCGATTGCTCCGATCTTGAGACTGTCACCATCCCCGATTCTGTCGTTCGGATAGGCGAAAATGCGTTCTACGTCTGCAAAAGCCTCGAGAATATTACTGTTCCCGACTCTGTAACAAGTATCGGTGCCAGCGCATTCCACGATACCGCATGGTATGATAATCAGCCGGATGGCTTAGTGTATGCCGGTAAAGTAGTATTAGGATTCAAGAACTATTGGGACAATTATTACGATAGCGTAGAGATCGATGAGGGCACTCTCGGTATCGCCGACTATGCGTTTACCAATGGCACTTTTCTTGAAGCTGTCACCATCCCCGACTCGGTCACGAACATTGGCGCTTATGCATTCGACAACTGCGAAAAACTTACGAGCGTCACCATCCCTGCCTCGGTCACGAGCATCGGCGATTCTGCGTTCGGTTATTATTTTAATAATGACAGTTATGATATGGCTAAAGTTGACGGCTTTTCGATCCAAGGCTATAACGGAACTGCAGCCGAACAATACGCGAACGATAACGGTTTCACCTTCATCTCGTTAGGCGATATACCTTCCGGCATGATCCTCGGCGACGCAGACAACGACGGAGACGTCACTATCATGGACGCGACCGTTATTCAGCGGACTATCGCTGAACTGCCGACCGTATCCTATAACGAAGCGGCGGCAGACGCCGATCAGGACAACTCGGTCACCATCATGGACGCGACTTCCATTCAGCGGCATATCGCCGAGCTTCCCACCAACGAAAACATCGGCAAACCCATCTGATCAATGATTTTCTAAGGGGCTATCGCATTAAGAATGGCGATAGCCCCTAACTCTTGTCATCCTGAGCAAAGCGAAGGATCCGACAGTGCAATTTATCCAAATAATTACATCTTGTATGTGTGGTATCACGGAAAGGTCAGCACTTTCAGATTCTTCGGCGCCGCCTCAGAATGACAGTTTTTGCGACGTCCCTTTATCAGTCCAGCATTCCATCAAACACAGATCATAATGCAAGCAGCGCAGCCGAGTGAACGGCTGCGCTGTTGTTGATTCATCTTTTGTTTTTCTACGGCTCGATCAAGCCTTCAAGCGTCGCGTACAGATCGTCGGCATTGACCGGCTTGGTCAGATGCGCATTCAAGCCCGCGTTCAGGCTGTCGTCTACGTCCTCGTCAAACGCGTTGGCGGTCAGGGCGATGATCGGGATCGTCTTAGCGTCGCCGCGTTCCATCGCGCGGATCGCACCGGTCGCCTCCAGACCGCCCATCACCGGCATCCGCATATCCATCAGGATAGCGTCGTAATGACCCTCGGCGTGAGATGCGAACATCTCGACCGCGATCTCACCGTTTTCGGCGAACTCCGAGGTCATTCCGCGCGCCTGCAGCAGCATCTTCATGACCTCTGCGTTAATGGTGACGTCTTCGGCAACGAGGATGTTTCTGCCGTTGAGGTCAACCTTTTTCTTTGTCGCCTTGCCCTGACGGTTGAGATATGCCTGTTTATATTCCTTCAAAGCCGTCGCGGCAAACAGCGGCTTTTTGATAAAGCTGTCGACGCCTGCGTTCACGGCTTCAGTGATGATTTCCTCCCAGCCGTACGACGTCAGGAGCATGATCACGGGATCATGGCCGGATATCTCTCTGATCCTCCGCGCCACCTCCAAGCCGTCCATATCCGGCATTTCCAAATCGATCAGGATCATGCGGTACGGATCACGGCGCGCGGCGCGCAGCTGCACCATTTTGATCGCCTCTTCGCCGGAGTCGGCGGTTTCGCAATTGATCCCCGCCTGAACCAGCGTCAGCCTGGCGTGCTCGCTCGCCACCATATCGTCGTCGATCACCAGCGTGCTGAGTCCGCTGACGTCGACGTCGATATCCTCAGCCTCCGTTTTGTTTTTCTCCGACTCCTGCAGCGTCACGATCACCGTAAAGACGGTGCCCTTGCCTTTTTCGCTTTCGACGCGGATGTCGCCGTCCATCAGCTCGACCAGATTTTTGGTGATCGCCATTCCCAGTCCGGTGCTGCCGTATTTGCCGGCGGACGTTCCCTCCTCCTGACTGAAGCTGTCAAAGAGCTTGGGGATGAATTCCTTGCTCATGCCGACGCCGGTATCCTGCATGGTGAATCGGAGCGTCGCGTTGTTTTCAAACCGTGCGATTCGCTGTACCTCAAAGGCAACCGTGCCGCCCTCAGGCGTGAATTTAACGGAGTTGCCCATGATATTGATCAAAATCTGGCGCAGCTTCATATCGTCTCCGATATAGTAGTCGTCAACGTCGCCGAGGATATCGCACTCATAGTTGAGCCCTTTTTCACGGCATTGACCGCCGATGATCGTATTCACCTGCTCGATCGCCTTGGCAAAGGAGAATTCCTCTCTTCTGATGACGATACGTCCCGATTCGATGCGCGACATATCCAAAATGTCGTTGATCAGCTTGAGAAGATGCTCGGCGGCAGATCCGATTTTTTCCAGATGGTCGCGCGTCGACTCCGGCACGCCCTCCTCGTTCAGCGCGATGTTGTCCAACCCGATGATCGCGTTCATCGGCGTGCGGATCTCATGGCTCATATTGGACAGGAATGCCGTCTTTGCGCGGTTTGCCGCCTGCGCCGCCTCCAGCGCCTCGCCCAAGGCGATGCTCTGCTGCTTTGATGCTTCTTCCGCCGCTGTCAGCGTTTGCGCATATTCGCGGATATCCTCGCTCATTTTTTCTACGGCATTCGACAGCGATTCCACTTCATTGTCGGTATGGATCGGCGGCACATTCAGCACCAGCTCGTCGGGCGACTTATGCATATGGCTGATCGCCGCGTATTCCGTCACAGATTTTTCCAGATCCTGGATCGGCTGCGTGATCCGCTGGCTCGACCAGTAGATAAACAATATCACGAAAACCACGCAGATCGTCAGCGTAACGATGATGAGCGTCACCGCCTGCACCAGTAGCTTTGCGTAGATTTCCTTGATATTGATGTCGATACACAGCGCGGCAACCGTTTGCTTGTTAGAGTTGTACAAGGGGAGGATCCCCGTATATGTCGTTCCCCATTTCCCATTATTCTCAAAAAAGCTCGTCTTTCCCGAACGGTATGCCTCCAGACATTTTTCCGCGGTTTTTGAGTTGAAGGTGCTACCGGTCAGCGTGTTCAGCTCTACGATTTTATCCGGCTCATTCTCATATTCTTCCTTCGTCAGACCCGCCATGATGTTTTGCATATTATCGGTTTCATTCTTATTGAGCGGGATCACGATATAAATAAATTCAATATTGGTATGCTCTTTAAAGTCATCCAGAAATTGCTGCAGCTCTTCAAATTTTTCCGATTTTCTGCCTGCTATGATACAGGATTCCAGATCGTCAACGTCGATGTGCGCGGCGGTATACTCAAGATGATCGGCGATTTTTTCCTGATACTGCTCATACAGAGTTTCTCTGTATCCGGAATAACAGACGACGCCCAGTATGATACTCAGTATCACCATGAACAGAACGCTTCCGATGATGAGGCTGCTTTTGATTGGTCGTTTGACAGTGCTTTTCACAGCATCCCACTTCTTTCTCGGCAAATAGTAATAAGAAGTCTATTAAAAATATAGAAATAGTGTCAATTATATACAAGCCCTATTTTATAATATAGCATACGAAAATCCGAATTGCAATATCTTGGAGAAAAAACTAAAGCCTATCAACCTCACTGTTAAAAACAAAAACGCAGCCGATTGCTCGACTGCGCTGTTCTCATTCTTCCGTCAAATGCAGTTTTATTCGTTTTGTTTCCAAGTCTTTCATTCGTTTCGTTTCTGTATCTCTGACATGATCATTCCCGAGCGATATGCTCAATTCCGGTTCGACGATATTTTCTTCAACTGCCTCCAGCGTGATCGTCACTTCTTCCTCCGAGCTTTCCAAGGAACGGAAACCATATTCGTTATCACCGATCATTAAAGAAATATCCTCGAGCCCGTATTTTTCAAAATCCGGTTTTTCAAGGTATGTTCCGCTGATGACGGTTCGGGTGATATACTGCTCGACCCTGTCGATCCGCAGTTTCATGCCGGTATCGAACTCAAACATGGTATCGCATTTGTATTTCTTCGCGTCCAAATGCGGGGTCACGGTGAATTTCATATCCCATCCGCCTTTCACGCCATTGACGCCGGTGATAAACAGATGCATTTCACAGGCGAATTCCGGTCCGCCCTCAAAGTACAGCACCATCGCGCTCGGTTCATCCGTGCCGAGTCCGGCTCCGCTGCCGCCGCTCATTTCGTAACGGTTGCCGAATTCATCATAAAGCGCTGCGCCTTCGATCCCGAACGTCCCCTTGAAGAAAT
>CACZAW010000139.1 GCA_902779225.1 uncultured Ruminococcus sp.
GCTTATCTAGAGCGTTTATCCTCGTCACCTTTGTTCAGGGTAACAGGAGCATCGGATCATTGTCCCGTTAACATGAAGTAGCCGAGGATGAGGCTGAGGATCAGAATGATGAGCGTATCACGAATCATATTGATACGCATTTTTTTCCATTCTTTCTCGGTGAGCTGACGTACCTTCGGCGTTTTCAGAACAACCAGGATCACAGCCGAGGCGAGGAAGATGAAATACGCGTTGACGATAAACAGATACGCCGCGCTGCCGAGATCGCCGCCGAGATCGAAGCGGCTCAGGAGCTGCAGAAGCAGATGGAGAAGGAAGCCCGCAAGCAGATGCGCGAGGCCAAGAAAGCCGACCGCAAGCAGAAGGTAGAAGAAAAGCGCGCTGAGATCAGAGCGAACTTTGACAACTTCAAGGCAAAATTCCAAAAAGCATAAAAGCGCGACCCTCTTATCCCCCGAAAGCCGGATCGAAGTTGACTTTCGGGGGTATTTATATGTCATATTATACGAAATTTCAAAAAAATATTGATTTTATAAAAAAAGCTGTCATAATAGAAGGAAGGGAATTATCGTAAAAGAAATGAAGGAGATATTTTGAAATGCTGAATAATGTGCTTGACAAATTCAGAAGCACCATTAATAACGCTTCGGACAATCTCTCCGCTACTGTGCAGAACATCGCAGAGAGTAACCGAAACAAAAAGAAACTCAGCCTTTTGAAAATCATGATGAAGAGCGAGATCAAACAGATGGATCGCGCTTACATCGAGCTGGGTAAGGAATACTATAAGCTGCTCAAGAAGAGCGGAAGAAAACCCGCCGACCGGAAGCAGGCAGATCTGCTGAAGGACATCGACGACAGCATGGCGAAGATCGCGTATGCCCGGGATTTCTACCACTCGATCATGGAAAGCGAGCGTAAAGCGCCCGTCGAGAACGCTGCAGAGCAAAGCGGTCCGATCGAAGAGGCAGAAAAAGCCGTTCCGGTAGCTGAGGAAAAGCCGATCGCTCCAGCTGTCGTTGAGGAGAAGCCGGTCGCACCCGCAGTCGTTGAGGAAAAGCCGGTAGCTCCCGCTGTCGTCGAGGAAAAGCCGGTAGCACCCGCAGTCGTTGAGGAAAAGCCGGTTGCACCCGCAGTCGTCGAGGAAAAACCTATAAGCGCTCCTGAGAACAAGGTCGACGGACTCCGCGGTATGGCTGCTGTCGGCGTCGCAGGTATCGCCGCAGGGACGGTGCAAAGCGCTGCCGGAGTCGCCGAGAAAAAGCCGGCTATCACCGACGAGAAAAAAGCGGTAAGTACCGCTGACACAGCCGATGGCAAGGTCAAAAAAGTCAGCAAGGATCTTGAAACGCTGAAGCGAGACAATCGCCGTCTGCGCGAAGCGCTTATGAAGATCGCCAAAACAATGATGGCTGTCGGCTCCGCTGACAACGATAAGGATAATCCCGACGGGGACGCGTCCTGATTTTCTCTGCGGATATTCAATCATCAATCATCACGGGGTTGTCGCATTAAGAATAGCGACAACCCCTAATTAGTGTCATCCTGAGCAAAGCGAAGGATCCTACAGTGCAATTTATCCAAATAGATTACATCTTCTATGTGTAATATCACGGAAAAGTCAGCACTTTCAGATTCTTCGGCGACGCCTCAGAATGACATATTTTATTTTGCGACGTCCTTGTTTTTTGAGTCCTTTTGTGTAGGGTATATAATTTTTTCGAAGTCTCAATAAAATAACAGTAAAAATTGTTGTAAACAGCCATATTATGTGATATCATAAGAATACGATTATCTTACAGGCTCCGACAGCGGGGGTCTACGGCTGAACTACCGGATAACTGCTCTTCGGAGAAGTAAGAATAATGGCAAAACAGGGTCGAAGCACCCGGGATTCAAACAGGAGGCAAGAAAGATGGAATCCTTATACATTTTTGTCGTAATACTCGGTTTGATCTGTGTGATCGGATTCTTTAATGAAAAGGTCACCAAGCTGACCTACGAGATCGCCCTGATGCTGTTCTCGACAATCATCGGCATAATCATACTGATCGTGGTGTCGCTGTCTGAGAACACCGACGTTGCAAACGTTCTGAAAGAGATACAGGGCTTTGATATCCACGATTTCCTGATGCACGGCGTGCTGTGCTTTATGCTGTTTGCCGGCTCCTGCCATATGAAGCTGAGAGACTTTAAAGAGCAGGCAAGACAGATAACCGTGCTTGCCTTTGTTTGCACCCTGCTCGGAGCGGTATTCTACGCGCTGCTGATCTACGGCGCGGGCTATCTCTTCGGTTATACGTTATCGCTGCCTGTCTGCCTGATGTTCGGCAGTATCATCGCGCCCACCGATCCGATCGCCGCTACGGGAATACTGAGCAAGTTCGGCTTGCCGAAGAAAACCTCTTTCCTGATCCAGGGCGAATCCCTGTTCAACGACGGCGTCGGCGTCGCCTTATTCGTCTGCTTCTCAGGCATGGTATCTGCAACGTCCGGCTCGGGCGAACAAAGCAGCATCATCGGTCTTATGCTCAAGGAGATCTTCGGTGCGCTCGCGATCGCCGTGGCGGTAACGCTGCTGTGCTTCTTGATGTTCCGTTTCATCAAGCATACATATCTGAAGATTTTTATCAGCCTGCTGACGGTTTCCATGGCATATGCGCTGTGCGAGGCGTTCGGTTTCTCCGGCGCGATCGCATCGGTCATCTGCGGAATCCTGTTCTCCGAGCTGCGCACCAGATTTGATCAGGCGGAGGATGAAGAGCAGTCCAAGCATTTTGATACGTTTTGGGAAACGCTTGACGTTTTCCTGAACTCGGTGCTGTATGTGATCATGGGTCTGTCTTTCGTTGTTGTTCTGAAGATGGAGTATGTGCTTCTGCTCGCAGGCATCGCGATCCTGGCGAACCTGATCGCACGCACAGCCAGCCTCTCGCTGTCTTCGCTCATCATCGGAAAGATCCCCGACGGCTTCAGCCGAGGCGGCTTTATCACCCTGCTGACGTGGGGCGGCCTCAGAGGAGGCCTATCCGTGGCGCTCGCCATGAGTACCAAGGATATCCTGCCGGAAGAGGCCTACTATATCATCCTCGGCTGCACCTATGCTATCGTGTTCTTTACCACGGTCGTCCAAGGCTTGACGATGAAGCCCATCTATCGACGGATCAGCAAGGGGATAAAAACCTAAGCTCTGAAATAGGCGTTTCATGCGCTGCGTAAATCGGCGGCGCTGACGATATAATAACGGTTACAACTGCAAAAATGCCCTTTATCCGACATCAGGCGGATAAAGGGCAATCTTTTTTCAAAAATGTCATTGCGAAGCCCTTTAGGGCTGTGGCAATCTCAACCGATTTAAAGGGTAAGGTATCCGGTGGACACTTTAGTACTTGCACCGGGGAAGTTTTTTATCTTATTTTCTTTTTTCGCGAGCCAACTTATAATTTGCACGAACGATCACGGCGCCGACAATATAACCGATCGCGATGATTAAGGTCACTGCGCCGTCGGCAAACTTCAGCGGATCGCCGGAATCATCGATGCTTCCGTTGATGATGACCGGAAGAACAGCCAGCACAAAGAGAACGATTGCGGAAACGAAAGCAACATTGATCATCACCTTTGTCGGATCCTTCCAGACAAGATAACCGATCACGCCGATAACGAACAAAGCGATACACAATACAATGGTGATGACGGAAACAAGCAAGATTACCTTGGAGTCGAACTCATCGCCGAGCGATCCGAAATCGATCAGCATCTCTATCAATGTCAGAATCGACATCAGGATCAGGACAAAGCCGCCGGTCAGCATCAGACGTCTGCCGATACGGAACGCGCGTCCCTTCTTAAGATCCTTGTATTCCTTGCGGGTATAATTCTCAACGGCAAAACGCGCCAGGATAAACGCAGGAACCGCCAGATACAGGAAGATGCGCAGAATAACGAAATTGTTCTGGTCATCTATGACCCCTTTGATGATCGGAGAATTCATCGGATGGAACATCTCCTCCATAAACTGGGAATCAAAGAAGGACTCGCCGGCAGCAGCGTCATACGACATCATCGAACTGCCCATCGCGTGACCGCCGATATAAGAGGTCGGCAGCATCAAGCCCAGGATCGCGACGACGAGCAACACTGCCGCAAGCGTCAAAGAACGATATTTATTGAACGGGATACACATACTGAAGATAACGACGATGCCCGCGATCGAGGTCATGATCGTCATCATCGGACGAACATTCGCATCGGCGATAAACGGATCGTAGCCGTAATACTTCGGGATCGTGTTCAGCATGATCGGCAGCAAGACCGCTATGGAAGCAAGCGCACCCGCCGATATCGACTGCGAAACGATATTTTTGAGGAACGAGCCTTTGACCGGCGTTCTCCTCGGCTCCAGCGACAGCAGAAAACCGCCCATGCCGACGATCGCTGCCTCCAGCATATAGGTATTCTCGATGGAGAACCACATCTGACCCTTTGCCATCGGGATCAGCGCAAACGCAAGGATGAACACGATAGTGGATTTCATCAGGTACAGAACCGCAGTCTTCTGAATATTGCCGACGACGCGTCTGCCCTCGCCGACGACCTCCTTGAGGTGACTGAAATCGTTGTCCAGCAAAACGACGTCGGAGCAGGATTTCGCCGCATCGGTCGCTTTCGCGAAGGTGATCGACGAATCAGACTTACGGAGCGCTAAGATATCGTTGACGCCGTCGCCGGTCATCGCGACCTTGTGTCCGTCAGCCTGCAAGGCGGCGACCAGCGCCTCCTTTTGTTCGGGCGATACGCGGGCAAACACCGTGTACTCCTCCGCGATACCCGGAATATCTTCAAGCGGTATTCCGGCAAGCGAAATATGCTTTTCGGCGTTGACGATACCGCATTTTTGCGCGATCTTGCTGACGGTCAGGGGGTTGTCGCCGGAGATGACCTTGACGGTCACGCCGTTCTCGCGGAAGAATTTCAGCGTATCGGCAGCGGTGTCGCGGATATGATCCTCAATGGCGACCAATGCGATCAGCTCGCCGTCGAGCGTCATGGCGATCACACGGTTGCCTTCCTTTGCGCGCTCGACCACATAACCGAATCTCTCGTCGTTTTGATCGAGCAGATAATCCGGCGCGCCCATGAGCAGCTTTTTGCCGTCCCGATACACCAGACCGGAATACTTATTGGCGCTGGAAAA
>CACZAW010000140.1 GCA_902779225.1 uncultured Ruminococcus sp.
GTTCATCCGCCAGATCGACACAAACGGACTGGGCCATGCGGTATCGAAGGCAAAAACCTTTGTCGGCGACGAGCCCTTCCTCGTCATGTACGGCGACGACGTTATCCTCGGCGACGTTCCCGCATCCAAAGAGCTGATCGACGCATATGGTACCTTCGGAAAAGGCGTTGTCGGCGTCAAACCGGTATCGGAAGAGGCGATCAAAAAGTACAGCTCTCTGAAGATCGAAAAAATCAGCGATACCGTTTTCAAATGCACCGATATGGTGGAAAAGCCCCAGACGAAGGAAGAAATGTTCTCGCTGTATTCCATCCTCGGCAGATGCGTTCTCCCTCCCGAAATCTTTGAGATCTTAGAGCATACCGCACCGGGCGCCGGCGGAGAGATCCAGCTGACTGACGCCATGAAGGAGCTGGCGCAGACATACGGTATGACCGCGGTCGAATTCAGCGGCACCAGATATGATATGGGCAACAAGCTCGGTATTTTGCAGGCGAATATCGACGTCGGTCTCAAGCATCCGGAAACGGCAGAAGGCTTGAAGGCATATATCAAAGAGTTAGCCGAGATCCTTTAATCAAAGAACAGATTGGCAGGAGCAGTTTTGTCTGCTCCTGTTTTATGAAGTAATATTCGGAGGTCAATATGAAGGCTGTTATTACCGTACTGGGAAAAGATAATGTAGGAATCCTGAGCAAGGTTTCTACCGTATGCGCCGAATCTGGCGCTAACATCATCGAAGTCACGCAGAGCGTATTGCAGGATATGTTTGCGATGATCATGCTGGCTGAGATCGACAACACCAACGTGCCGTTTGATGAGCTGACAAAGAAAATGGATCGGCTCGGAGAAGAAAACAATTTGAAGATCCATGTGATGCACGAGGATATCTTCAACAGTATGCACAAGATCTGAGGTAGCCTTATGCTTGAAACAAAAGATATATTGGAAACGATCAATATGATCGATAACGAGAACCTTGATGTGAGGACGATCACGATGGGTATCTCGCTGATCGACTGTATTGACAGCGATATAGACAAGGCGTGTGATAAGATCTATGATAAGATTTGTCTGTACGCTAAGGATCTCGTCAAAACCGGCGAGGACATCACGCGTGAATACGGCATCCCGATCATCCATAAAAGGATCTCTGTCACCCCTATCTCTATCGTAGCGGGCGTATGTCAGACGCAAAAGATCCTGAAATTTGCCAAGACGCTGGACAGAGCCGCGGATACATTAGGCGTGAACTTTATCGGCGGCTACTCCGCGCTGGTTGAAAAAGGCTTTGCCGCCGGCGATTATGCGCTGATCGAAAGCATTCCCGAGGCGTTATCCGTCACAGAGCGCGTATGCAGCTCCGTCAATATCGGCTCGACCAAAGCCGGCATCAATATGGACGCCGTTCGCATGATGGGTAAAGCGGTCGTCGACGCCGCAAAGCTGACTGAGGATCAAAACTGTATCGGCGCGGCTAAGCTCGTGACCTTCTGCAACGCCGTTCAGGATAACCCGTTTATGGCGGGAGCTTTTCACGGCGTCGGTGAAGCTGACTGCGTCATCAACGTCGGCGTATCAGGCCCCGGCGTCGTCAGAGCAGCTCTGGAAAAAGCGAATTGCGGCAATATCACCGAGGTCGCAGACCTTGTTAAGAAAACCGCGTTCAAGATCACACGCATGGGCCAGCTGGTCGCACAGCAGGCGTCGCAAAGGCTGTCGGTTCCCTTCGGTATCGTCGACCTCTCCCTCGCCCCCACTCCCGCCGTCGGCGATTCTGTCGCCCATATTCTGGAAGAAATGGGACTGGAGATCTGCGGCTGTCACGGTACGACCGCCGCGCTTGCTTTGCTGAACGATGCGGTCAGAAGCTCGAGGCGATGACGGCGGTATGCTCGGTAGGATTGGATATGCTGGTCATTCCCGGCGACGTTACCCCCGAGACCGTATCGGCGATCATTGCAGATGAAGCGGCGATCGGTATGATCAACTCAAAAACGACAGCAGTACGCGTGATCCCCGCGATTGGAAGGAAAGCAGGCGAGGTTCTCAACTTCGGCGGACTGCTCGGCGCAGGCCCCGTCATGGAGCTGAGGAAAGGAAATCCCGAAAAGTTCATCCACTTAGGCGGGCGTATTCCGGCTCCTATCCAGGCTTTAAAAAACTGATCTGTAATATATAAGTATAAAAATCCCTCGGAAAAGCTCCGAGGGATTTGTTCTGTCATTATTCCGAGGCTTCTGCTGCGGCAGCTGCCTCTATTGCTTCATTAACGGATTCTTCCGAAGCGGTTTCAGCTAAATCGGGTTTTTTCCTGATTTTTTGTATGAGCTTTCTGACCGATTCGGTCGTAAAGGAAATACCGTCCACCGCCATGATGATATAAACCGGCGTCAGGTTAAAGAGATAGCGTGACCGTCCCTCCCATATCAGCAGGAACACAAAGGTCGCAAAGACGATCCCTTTCAAGAAAACCGAAAACTCGATCTTCGGGCGAATGATCCCCTTCAGCAGCGACATCAGCATCATAAACAGAAGCACCAGTTGATACGCGTTGCAATAGCCGAAGAACAAGTAATAATACTTGCCGTCGCGCAAAAAGACCTCGTGCAAATAGCTGCGCTTGACATAATCCTTGATATGGCCGGGGATAAAATAGGTTCCGTCGCCCCACATCCAAGAGGCTTTTACGACAAAGTGTTCGGTGAATTTATGATTATTCACCAAGGTTTTGACGCGCTTTTTGATTTCTTTGATATTGGCTTCCTGTTTCGCTGCTTTCGATTTTTGAGAGCCGGTAAATATGCTGTCTTTAGCGTTATATCCGCCTTTTCCCTTCAAGCCCATCATGACCCAATGGGTGTAGGGATATTCGTATCTGTCAGCCTGCGCTTCCGTGACCAGTCCGACAGCGTTATACCCCGCTTTGAACAACAGGGCAAACGATCCGAAACCGATGACTAGTGCCAGCAGAATGCAGCCGAATTCCTTCCACTTGCATTTGAGAAGCGCATAGATCACAGCAGCAGCAATCACGACGATCAGATTGCCTTTGACCTTGAATCCCAAGAAGATGATTGCGCCTGCGAAGAATAACAGCGCGTATTTTTTCACCTTTTGACCGTTGTCTGCCTTAAGTCCGAGAACATACAGATAGATACCGATGATACCGAAAGGCATCGACAGCGTATCGGTATAGAAAAACGGCGTATACGGATAAAGCGGCGCGAACAGGAAGATGAGGATCAGGAAATAAACCGCTCTCCTTCTCCCCCATATATTCTTGACGATCAGCGCCGAGAACAGCATGGATGAGGTCAGCGCGATGCAGTTCAAAACAACGGGTGCATACAGCGGTACATAGCCGAAGATCAGATAAATCACACGATAATACATCGCGAGCAGGAACATAATACCGAAGTTATTCGGATATCGCGCCATATATACATTCTCGCCGGAGGAGATCAAATCACGGGTCCCCTGGAAGTTGCCGGTTTCGGCAAAGGAGGACGCAAAGGTATGCACCTGCAGAAGATCCGTTCTGGGATGGATGGTCAGCTCTGCGCCGACATACAGCAGGAGCAGCAGCAAAACGCCGGTCATGCTGAAGAGGATGATCCGGAACTTCTTCTCTGCAGCCATTTTTTCCGAATGGCTGTGCAGTCTGTATTTGCGCGTAGACATATAAAACAGAACGCAGAACAAGACAGCCATCAGGATCGCGGAGATATAGATCAGCCAATGTGCAAGGGGACCGTAATACACTTTAACGGTGGTGATCTTACCGCCGGCGTCTTTGATATCCTTGTCGCCTTTGATATAGCCGCTGACGATCACGCTGATAAACGTGACAGCCATGCATAAGAAGAAGCATATCTGAAATATTCTGTTTAGTACGCGTGCAGCTTTATTCCCGTTCATTTAATCCTCTAAAAACTCTTCAACGATGAATCTCGGACGACGCTTCGCCTCAAGATAGATTTTGCCGATATACTCGCCGATAATACCGATCGCAAGCAGCTGCAAGCCGCCCAAAGCCCAGATTGAGCACAGGGTACTCGCCCAACCGCTGACCGCGGTACCGGCGATCAGGCTGATCAGTGAGTAGATGATCATGATGATACTGATGATAAAGATGATCGCGCCGAGCCAGGTGATCATGCGGATCGGCTGGATGCTGAGCGAAGTAACGCCCTCCCATGCCAGCGCAAGCATCTTTTTCAACGGATATTTGCTTTCGCCCGCCAAACGCTCAAAGCGCTCATAGGTCACGATATCGGACTTGTATCCGACGAGCGGCACCATGCCGCGCAGGAAAATATTGGTCTCCTTATACTGTGAGAAGGCGTTCAACGCACGGCGGCTCATCAAGCGAAAATCAGCGTGATTAAAGATGACCTTAGCGCCCATTTTATTAAGGATCTTATAGAATGCCTCGGCGGTAAATCTTTTAAAGAAGGTATCTGTCTCGCGTTTGGAACGGACGCCGTACACGACGTCGCAGCCATTCTCGAATTTTTCGAGCATTTCATCAAAGGCGTTAATATCATCCTGCAAGTCGGCGTCGATGGAAATGACGGCGTCGGCTTTATCCTTCAGCGTCATCAATCCGCACAGCAGCGCGTTTTGGTGTCCGCGATTGCGGCTCAGCTTGATACCCTGATAGACCGGATTCTTTTCATGAAGCTCTTGAATGATCTCCCATGTTCTATCCTTGGAGCCGTCGTCGATAAAGACGATCTTGCTGTCAGGGGTGATCTTGTTCTGCTCCATCAGAGAATTATACTTATTCAACAGCTTTCCGGCAGAATCCCTGAGCACCTCTTCTTCGTTATAACAGGGAATCGCCAAATACAATTTTGTCATGGAATCAACCTCACAATACAACAAAATGATAATTGCACATACCATTCCATATAGCATATATTTTAATACAATTCTTTGCTATTGTCAATAAATGGTTCAAGCGAGCATTCTGTCTTTCGGTGTTTGGCGATCAAAGCACTTGAATAATCAACTCAATCGTGGTAGAATGTCACTTGTTAAGATTGTTACAGCAAAAGGAGAAACCTATGAAAATCAAAAGAATCATATGCTTGTTGACCGTATTATCGCTTGTCCTGTGCGGTGCGTTCTCGATTTCCGCGTCGGCTTCTGGAGAAGAGCTCAAGTATTCCGATGAATACAAAACCTCTCCGTACTACATAAAGCTGGTGCAGGCTCTCGAAGATACCAAAGACGGAACCACAATGGAAAAGACGCTTGCCGTAGCGCTTTCTCAGGAAGGTTACAAAAACTACGCTACCGAAGGCGTCGATCTGAAACAGGCGAGAGCAGACGGAAACCTATGGACCGGTGCAGAGCTGAGAATGAACCAGTGGGAAACCGGCAACACCGAGTACACCCGTTGGGCGCAGCGCTATGTCATGAACGGCGACGAAGAATCGCAGTATGCCGATTACGACTGGTGCGCGATCTTTACCAGCTGGTGCTTATATCAGGCGGGCTATTATGACGACGATATTCTGAAAAAATACTTTTACTGCTATGTCGTCGATCCCCGCATCTTTTATGATGCTGATTCATGGATCGAATCGTTTAATCTGAACCAAAAGCTGGTCTACTATGCACCGAACGTCCATCATAAGCTGGACGCAATGCCGTGGAACACCTACTACAATGTCGATATCGATCCTCTGGAAATGCCGTATAAGCCCGGCGGCCTGGTATTCTTTACATGGGACGGCAGCGGCAAGTATTTCAGTCATGTCGGCATCGTTGTAGGTTTTGATAAGAAAACAAATATCCTGACCTACACTAACGGCAACTCTGACGGTCAGGTCATCACCCGTCAGATCGATCTCGATGTTACGGAAGATTTCCGCGGTCAGGGCGTGACGCTGAACAGCAACCGTATCGCCGCCTACGCGGACTATGACAAGTACATCGCACCCGAGCCGAAGGAGATCCATACGGAATCATCTGAAATCAGCTGGGATATCAATTCCGAATCCGGCTTGAAAATCCAAACCGATTCCGAGTCGATCCTCGCCTCTGTGTATCTTGACGACAAATATTACGGTTCGATCATTGAAAGCAACATGGTCTTTCATGAAGGACTGCTGTCGATCGGCAGATCTGAATTAGTCGACTTATCGGTAGGAAGGCACAGCATGAAGCTCGTATTTGACGACGGTGAGCTGCCATTAACGCTGACAATCACAGACTCGGAGCATATGCCGAAAGGATTTATCGGAGACGTCGATCTGGACGGAACGGTCACGATCCTAGACGCGACAGCTATCCAAAGATATTTAGCCAATCTAGAGGAATTATCGGCAGAACAGCAGAAGATGGCGGATACCGACGGCGACGGAGACGTCACGATCATCGACGCTACCTATATCCAGCGTTATCTTGCCGGCATGGATCAGATTTTAGGCTGATCAATTTGATTTGATGAAAAGCGACAGCTGTCATGGCTGTCGCTTTTTGAATAAACAAACGTGATTCAAGACAGATTTTTGTAAAGGGGTTGACAAACCCCGGTTATTCTTATATAATATTAAGGCTGATTATAATTCAGTTTAATAAGCGCCAATAGCTCAGTTGGATAGAGCAACTGCCTTCTAAGCAGTAGGTCAGGGGTTCGAATCCCTTTTGGCGCGCCATCTATGGTGGGTATAGCTTAGTTGGTTAAAGCGCCAGATTGTGGCTCTGGAGAGCATGGGTTCAACTCCCATTACTCACCCCATATGACTCATTAGCTCAGTTGGCAGAGCACTTGACTTTTAATCAAGGTGTCCGGAGTTCGAATCTCCGATGGGTCACCATAAACCGCTTAAAACTTAGGTTTTAAGCGGTTTTTTGATATTATAAAGCAATAATCAGACCGCTTGATTTTCTCTGAAAAATTCTTATAATCAAGGGGTCTGATTCGAAAAGAGCAGAAGGAATCAAAGACAAAACGATTTCCACTTATACCTTCCATTTTAACGCATCAAGCAAACATCTTGATATGGATATGACTTTTTCTGAGTTATCCAAAAGCGATTTAGAATTGATGATTGTTTCAATGCGTGAATCTGGATTGTCACGCAATTCTATCAGCAGTTATGTCCGCACGATGAATGTTTTTCTGCATTGGTGTTGTGGCGAAGGTTATACATATTTGACACTTCCAAAAGTAAAGGATGTCGAAACGGTCAAAGAAACATACACCGACGAGGAATTAGATTTGCTCCTGCGTCGCCCCGCCGCCGATTGTCAGTTCTGCGAGTATCGCAATTGGGTTATCATTAATTTTCTGCTGAACAGCGGGTGCCGTGCCGCTACGGTTCGCAATATCCAGAATCGTGATGTTAATTTAGCAGATTGTCAGGTAACTTTCCGTCATACGAAAAACGGCAAAGTTCAAGTCATTCCGCTTTGCTCGCGGATGGTCAATGTGTTAAGGGGTTATATGGCTGTCAGAGGCGGCGTAGCGGAAGATTATCTTTTCTGCGACCAATACGGCGGGATGCTCTCTCACAATGCCCTGCGGCTTGGAATACAGCGGTACAATCGGCGGCGGGGCGTACAAAAAACTGGTATTCACTTATTCCGTCATACCTTCGCCCGCAAATATCTTGTTGATTGCGGCGGGGATGCCTTTACGCTCCAAAAGCTCTTGGGTCATTCCACGCTGACGATGACAAAAAGATATTGTACTATCTTTGACGCAGATATCGCAAAGAATTATGACCGCGTTTCTCCTTTGGCTCAAATGTATCATCCAAAAGAGAAGATAAAGAAACATAATAGAGCATCTTGAAACATCTTTTAACATCTATACACATCTATAAAGCAAATGGGAACATCTTTTCAGGTGTTCCCATCGTTTTTATACATATCTATTGATTTTTGAAGGAATATCATATTGCCAAA
>CACZAW010000141.1 GCA_902779225.1 uncultured Ruminococcus sp.
CGGCGGCAGCGGACTGAGAGTGACCTCCACCGGTACGGTCAAAACCATCCAGAGCAACACCGTCACCGGATGCAAGGAATACGGTGTATGGGTGACCAACACCGGGCTTTCGGTTCTGTTCTACGGCAATACGTTCAGCGCCAATAAGAGCGGCGCCTACAAGGTCAGCGCCAAGATCATGCTGCCCGCTCCGAAGATCTCCTCTCTGACCAACGCCTACAGCGGCGTCGGTATCAAATGGGCAAAAATCACCGGAGCGCCGAAATACCGCGTCCTCTTCAAGAGCGGCACCGCATGGAAGGTTCTCGGCGACACCACAGCTACCGCCTTCACGGATACCAAGGCGGTATCCGGCCAGACCCGCACCTACTCCATCCGCTGTATCACCGCGGACGGCAAGACCTACAAGAGCGGTCTGGATTCGACCGGAAAGTCGCTGTAGTATGTCGCCGCGCCGCGGCTGAGCAACATCCAGAACCTTTCCGGAGCAACCGAGCTGAGGTGGAAAACGGTCAAGGGGATTTCCAAATTTCAGGTTTTGGTAAAGAGCGGCAAATCCGCGTGGAAGACCGCCGCGACCGTAACCGGCACCTCCTATAAGTATAAAGGCGTCAAGGGCGGCACCGCCTATACCTATACCCTGCGCGGTCTGAACGCCAAGGGGCAGTATGTCGGCGCGTATAACACTGCCGGCTGGAAATACACCTATATCGCTCCTCCCGCGCTGCCGACGCTGCAGAATACCTCCTCCGGCGTCAAGCTCACGTTCAAAAAGCCCGCCGGAGCGACCCGAATGCGGATCCTGAGAAAGGTCGGCAGCGGCAAATGGGCAAAGCTCGCCGATACCACATCGACCTCTTATGTCGACAAAACCGCTAAAAAAGGCGTCAAATACACCTATACCCTCCGCGTGACCGACAAAGCAGGAAAACAATTCCTGTCCTATTACAACACCGCCGGAAGGGCGATCATCTGTAAACGATAATACCGACTGCTCCGGTTTTTCCGGAGCAGTTAACTTTTTTTGAAATTGATGCAACACTCTCTCGTTTTTTTGACACTATATGATTGAACGACGTCGCAGGAGGCAACAACCATGGATGAAAAAACTTTAGTGCAAAGGGCGGTGAACGGCGATAAAGAAGCGTTCGCAGGGCTGTACACACGCTACAAAGACAGCCTGTACCGCTACGCTTTCTTTAAGCTCGCCGACGAATCCGACGCACAGGACGCACTGTCCGATTGTATCGTAGCGGCATACCGGAGCATCGGCAGTCTGAAAACCGCAGAGAATTTCAAGGCGTGGATCTTCCGGATCCTCTACCGCTGCTGCTGCGCATATGTCAAGACGCAGATCGAGCAGAATGCCCGCGCGGATATCGGCGTGCTGGAGCGAACCGCTGCCGACGACAACGCTCTCTTATCCGTAGAGGTCAAAGAGGCGCTGGGCGTCCTCGATCCCGTCGATCGGGATATCGTCCTGTTATCCGCCGTCGCAGGCTATAACAGCCGTGAGATCGCCTCCCTCACGGGGATAAAAGCGGCGACGATCCGCTCGCGGTTATCCCGCAGCCTCAAAAAAATGAGAACCTTTCTGGAGTGATCAGCATGAAAAACGATTTTGATTTCATCAAGGATAAAATAGAAAACAGCGGCGTTAACGCACCCGATAAGATGGACGAGGGCTTTGTTCTGAACAAGCTCGAGGGGATCACGCCCGATCCCGTTCCTCATCTCGTCGAGGTAAAGCCGAAAAAGAGCCATGCCGCCTTGATCGCGGGACTTGCCGCCGCCTTTGTCGCGGTAATAGCGATCTCGGTGTTCGGAGTGATCTACTCTGCAAGCCGTCATATACACCCCGATAACAGCAGCCTTATCCGACCTTCTGTCAGCGCGGATATCCCGCTGAAAACCTTCCAAAGCTATGACGAGGTCAAGGAGTATGCGGCGACGATCCAAAAGTATCATTTTTCCGGTACCTTCGGCATAAAGGACGGCGCCTACGCGGTTGAAGAACGCACGGCTGACGCCGCCGCACCCGAAAACAACTCCTCCGAAAAATCGTCCGCCTCTTCATCCGGCTCTTCCGGCGGCTCCGAATCCTACAGCGAGACCTACCGTCAGGTCGAAGGCGTGGACGAAGCGGACATCGTCAAGACCGACGGCAAATATCTGTATATCACCTCTGAAGGCGGCAACGAGAATGTCACGATCTATACCGCCGACGACCGTCCTGAGCTTGTCGCGACCGTATATCCCGGCAGCTTTGACCGACCGACCGTCAATCCCGTCCTTTCCGACGATGACACGCTCGATGTATTCGTACAGGAGATGTATGTAACCGACGGCAGACTGATCGTCGTATGCCTGACCCGCGGCGAGCACTTTGACTATAACACAGCGGCATTTGTCTACGATATCTCCGACATCAAGAACATCAAGCTGATCGACCGCCTCAACCAGAGCGGCTACTACAGCACCTCCCGCATGATCGGCAACCGCCTGTATATGCTTTCCGAATACGACGTCTATCCCGACGAGTTCGAAGCGCCCATATGCTGCCGCGGCGACGAAACCGAAGAGATCCCCGTCGACTGTGTGTACTCCGTCAAGAACCCGACCGACACCAATATGCTGATCGTCGGCGGCTTTGATCTCTCCGACGGCTCGACCGAATCACAGTCCTCTGCGATCCTCGGCTCGGTCGAGGACGTCTACTGCAACGAAAACAATCTCTATATCTATACCACCAAATGGAATTACGACGTGCTCATCGATTACGCAGAAGCCGAAAACTCATATATCCCGAAGGAGTCAGACGATACTATCACCACCGATATCTACAAGGTCAGCCTGACGGACGGCATCCGATTCACCGCCTTCGGAACGGTCGAGGGATATCTCGACAGCCGCTATTCGCTGGACGAAAAGGACGGTTATCTGCGTGTCGCCGCCACCGTAGAAAATAAAAAAGGCCGCGAATCAAACGCCCTGTATATCCTCGACAGCAATCTCAAAGAGGTCGGCAAAACCACCGGCTTTGCAAAGGACGAGAGCATCAAGGCTGTCCGCTATGTCGGCGATACCGCCTATGTCATCACCTACGAGGAGACCGATCCGCTCTTTGTCATCGACCTGAGTGATCCCGCAAATCCCACGATCCTCGGCGAGGTGAAGATCGACGGCTTCTCGACCATGCTGGTACCGATCGACGATAATACCGTGCTCGGTTTAGGCGTATACACAGACAACCGACCGGGGATATCGATGGAGGTGCAGAGCGGCTTCAAGCTCGCGCTGTTCGACGTCAGCGACAAGCTGAACCCGAAGGTACTGGATGAAAAATCCTATCCGAATTACTATTCGTCCGTCATGACGGAGCCGCGCGCGCTGGTCTATAACCCCGACCGTGACGACTACCTGATACCTCTGAACTTTGAGGATACCCACCTGAACAGCGAGATCGACTACTATATGCCCGATATCCGCGGCGGGGCACTGAACTTTAAGGTGCAGAGCGGCAGGCTCGTCGAGATTGACCGCCCTGTTATCAATTCCGATAACGCCGACGCCGATCTGATCAGCCGTTGCCTTTACGTCGGCGAGAACATCTATATGATCTCGAGCGAATACTATGAATCCGTCAAGGTCTACACGGCAAAATACAAATAACACTGTATCAACGCAGGTTCTCTATCAAGGAGGGCCTGCGTTTTTCATGCGGCAAAACTTTATATTGAATTTTCCTGTCAATAATAGTATAATAGCTGTAATTGAATACGGATACGGTTTTTGCAGCCCGCTGTACGCTGAGAAATGAAAAGGGAATCCGGTTCGAATCCGGAACAGCCGCCACTACTGTATTTGAGCAGAGGTCAGAGAATACCATTGGGAAACCGAGAAGGTTCTGTCCGCGCGATCGCCGATCGCTTCCTCATAAGTCAGGAGACCTGCCGTATCCACAGAAAAGTACCTTTGGCGCGAAGCGTGCAAACGATGTGTATGCACGCTGTGCCTACGCTTTGGTTGTCACGCTCTTTCGAAAGGAAAGGGCGTTTTTTATATCCATTCAGAAATGAGGCGTTCTTATGAAAAAAACAATCAGTATTATTCTCAGCATTTTGCTTGTACTGTCGGCAGGCGTTACCGGCGTCGGCGCAGAGCTTTTGCCTGTTGAGCCTACTTACGTCTATGTTACGATCGCAGATCAGTACGGCGATACCGTTCTCCCGGCGACAGAGATCACTGTCACCGACAGCGACGATGACGGCGTGCTGACGATCAACGACGCGCTGTACTGTGCGCATGAGGAATATTATAGCGGCGGCGCGGCGGCAGGCTACGCGACCAAAACGACCCAGTACGGATTATCGCTCGATAAGCTCTGGGGCTCTGCAAACGGCGGCAGCTACGGCTACTATGTGAATAATGCTTCCGCATGGAGCCTGACCGACCCGATCCACGGAGGCGAATACGTCGCGGCGTTCTGCTACACCGACCTCGTCGGATGGTCGGATCACTACTCTTACTTTGACAGGGTCAATGAAACCGTCGCTTTGGGAGAGGACGTCACTCTCACCTATTATGAGGCGGCTTACGATGAAAAATGGAATCCGATCACGGTACCTGTTGCGGACGCGACCATCACCGTCAACGGCATGAAAACTGATATCAAGACCGATAAAGACGGCAAGGCGACCGTTAAGCTGGACAGCGTCGGAGTGAATATCGTCAGCGCGACCGTCGAGGGCAAGCTCCTTGTCGCGCCGGTGTTCTGCGCCTATGTGATCCGGAAAGCCGATATTACTGTCACGATCGCGGATCAGAACGGCGGTACCGTTCTCGCGGCGGAAAAGCTCACTGTCACCGATACCGACAATGACGGCGTACTGACCGTCAACGACGCGCTGTACTGCGCGCATGAGGATTTCTATGACGGCGGCGCAGCGGCAGGATACGCGACCAAAAAGACCGAATATGGGCTGTCGCTCGACAAGCTCTGGGGCTCCGCAAACGGCGGCAGCTACGGCTATTATGTGAACAATGCCTCCGCGTGGAGCCTGACCGACCCGGTTACAACTGGCGACTACCTAGCCGCCTTCTGCTATACCGACCTCGTCGGATGG
>CACZAW010000142.1 GCA_902779225.1 uncultured Ruminococcus sp.
AGCATGAGCGCGACTTTGACCTTTCCTACAGCCGCGCGCTGAGCTTTGACGAATTCAACCGCAGACTGCTGGCAGAGCTGGACAAGGGCGATATGCCCCTTGCCGACTATCACCGCTGTATCAAAAACGCGGAACGCCTGTCACCCGA
This sequence comes from uncultured Ruminococcus sp., assembly GCA_902779225.1. Lineage (GTDB taxonomy): Bacteria > Bacillota > Clostridia > Oscillospirales > Acutalibacteraceae > Ruminococcoides. The sequence goes on from CACZAW010000142.1 coordinate 149, forward strand.
CAGCGTCAGGGGAGGCGCTCTCACCGATCTGAACGATGACGAAAAAAGGACACTGGAAGCCTTCTGCGACGGGATGGACACGCTGACGAATCGCTCCTATCTTCACGGCGAGGGTACCCTCTCATGCGAATGTGAGAGCGTTGTCGGCGGCGAAAGATTACAAATACGCTTTCGCAAGCCGCTGCAATATGACGCGCTGAACGCGGAGGTCTCAGGCGTCAGCCGCAAGCCGATCGAGGGCTACGATATCGAGAGCCTGTGGATCATGAGCGTCTATAACCGCCTGCGTGACCGCAGCGCATCCTGCAAATGTATGCTGCTGACCTCCGAATGGAGCCTGAAAAAGGAGGCCGTCCACCTGATGATCGCCGACGGCTTTGACGGGATCGACGGCACGCTGATCATCGCGGTCGGCGATCCTGCCGCTATGAGCCGCATGGGCTTCTGGTCATTCGGCTTTTCTGTATGACCCTCTGTCGCTGATTCAAACTAATAGGAGGAAGCTATGAGAAAACGCTTTATCACCAATCTGACTGCCGTCATCCTTGCGATGCTGATCGCGCTATCCGTCTGCACTGTCGCCTTTGCCGATACCGCAGACGAGGACGACTATTACAACGGCGCATTCTATTACCGCCCCGCTGCGGGAGAATACTCCGATGCAGGCGACCGCGTTGACTGCTACACGTTTTCGGACGCGTATTTCAAGGCGTCGGCAAAGGTATACAATCCTTCACTGGCGACTGCGAGCATGGCGCTGGCGGTAACCTCGGTCTCCAGCGGCCGCTCAGGCTATGCCGGCATCAGCCGGAACATCACGGCGCTTTTGGAGGACGTCGGGTTCTCCGACGTCGAGGTCAACGAGGATTTCCGAACAAAGGCGACAAAAGATTCGATCGGTGTCGCCTGTGCGCATAAACGCATCACCCAGGACGGCAGGGACTATACGCTGCTGGTCATCGCGCCGCGCAGTGCAGGCTACGGCGCAGAATGGGGCAACAACTTTGTTCTCGGCAAGAGCGGCGACGCAAAGGGCTTTGACGAATCAGCCGATAGGGCGCTCGCCTATGTACGGCAATACGCCGCCGCGCACGCCGTCACGGGCGACCTCAAGGTATGGGCAGTCGGCTACAGCCGCGCCGCAGCGCTTATCTCGGCGATGCGGTCACCCTCCGACCCGAGGATCTCTACGCCTACACCTTCGGCACGCCCTCTCCCGCCGATACAAACAACCATCCCCGCGACGCAAGATACGCCGGCATCTTCAACAGCTTTTCCGACACCGAGATCGCCGCAGCCATGGCGCCCGCGGCGATGGGTTTTGAACGCTACGGAACCGATCTGCTGCTCCCATCCGACGACCGCTATGATCGTATGCTGGAGAACCTCCGGATCATCAGCGAAGATGTGTACGCCGCATATACCACCGAGAGCAACTCGAAGTTCTTCCATCCGAAAAAGCTCTTGATAGACGGCAACTCCGCCTCACTCATCGACGACGACAGCTCCTATATCGCGCCGGATGCGGCAGGCTATCTGAAAGATCTTTGCGCATATCTGACGCAGGTTTGCGGCGGCAGAGAGAACTACGCCGCCGTCTATGAACAGCCGCTGTCCGACCTGCTCGCCTATACGATGTCCCTCAGCGGCAGCGGGCTGAACGCATTTCTTGAAGCCTTCCAAAATGACGAAAACACGCTGAACCTGCTGGCGGCGATGTACGCGTACTTTATGCGCCTCAAGCAGCAGACAAAGACCGCGCCGACCGGAGCGCAGGCTGTGCAAAAGGCAAGAGAGCTTGCCGCGATCGCCGCTTCGGCTGACCTCGCCCCCACCGGCATCGACGCCGCCGATCTCATCAAGCTGGCGGGAACGCTGTTCACCTATATGCTGAAATCACCGGCACAGCTCATGACGATCGCCTCGGATTATCTCGGCGGCATCCTGCAAAAAGCGATGACCGCATCCGGCGCGACACAGGAAGAGCTGAAGAGAATCAACACTCCCGCGAATCAAAAGGCGCTGGTGCATTTTGCCTCTCACATGATACTGGGCAATATCCGGCAGTCCGATAAGGTCGAAGCCTACAACTTCGATAACGAGCAGATCAAAAACGCCGCAACCCTCATCGGCAACTATAAAAATCTGTTTATCGACCACTACAACGAGATCATCGTATCATGGCTGAAGGTCGACGATCCCCATTACGCGGACGTTGAGCCCATGACCGAATCTCAGCTTACGGGGTATCGCCGTCTTACGCTGCGATCGGATGCGCCCGTCAGCGGAACCGTCACCGACGGCAAGGGAACTGTCGCAGGGGTCATCCAAAACGGCGTCCTGACCGACACGACCGACAAATGGCTGGGCTTCACCCCGACCGACGACGGCGGTTTTTTCCGCCTGCCATCTGACGAAAGCTACACCGTGACCCTCACCGTTCCCGATCGGACAACGCTCTCGGTCGACGTCAGCGAGTACAGGGTCAGTGATGCAAGCCGCTTTTCGGTCATCGACGATACGGTCTCAACCAACCGGGACAGCATCGTCACGATCGCCCTGCCCGCGCTGAAAAACGCCGCCTCTCTCCCCTCTGCCGGCACCGCCTACAAGCTGTCTGTCAAAGCAGACGGCGTCGAGGGTATCCTCGGCGACGCGGATACTGACGGCGAGGTCAGGATCCTTGACGCGACCGCTGTTCAGCGCCACATCGCAGAGCTGGAAAAGCTGAGCGAGCTCGGCGCACTGCTGAGCGACGTTGACCGCGATAACGACGTCACCGTCATCGACGCGACCTATATCCAGCGATTTCTGGTTCATCTCCCCGCCGCCGAAGGGATCGGCGATCCGTATTGATGATACAACCGTATGAAAAGGCTGCCGCAAAATAAAATATGTCATTCTGAGGCATAGCCGAAGAATCTGAAAGTGCCGGCTTTTCCGTCAGATTACACATGTTAGGTGTAACACAATTGGATAAATTGCACTGTAAGATCCTTCGCTTTGCTCAGGATGACACAAGTTAAGGGCTGTCGCTGTTCTTAATGCGACAGCCTTGATTATTGTTATTTATTATTCTTTTAAAGAATTATCATCATTATCCTCTTTATCCTCCTTCGGCAGTCGGCGGAAGAAGCCTACCGCAAAGGGAACGGTGATCGGCAGGGATAATCCGAGCGAGATCGGCATCGCCTCCTGGATCCCGGCGAGCCCTCTGACATTGGCGAGCAGCAACAGCAGCGGGATAAACAGCAAGCCGTTCCTGAGCGACGACAGCAGCGACGCGTGCAGCCTTTTGCCGGTCGACTGCAGCAGCATTTCGGTCGTCATGCACGGCGGCAGCGCCAGCATTGCAATCGACTGCAATATCAGCGCACGGGTACCGATCTCGATGACGTCCGGATCGTCGCGGAACAGACCGATCAGACTGCCGGAAAAGACGATCAGCAGCGTACAGCCGACGACGATGATGCTCTCGGAGGTCGCCGTGGTAAACAGAAAGCCTTTGCGCAGGCGCGAATACTTGCCCGCACCGTAGTTGAACGCCGCGACCGGCTGGAACCCCTGCCCCACGCCGAGCGCGATGGAGAATGCAAAGAAGATGATCCGCGAGACGATGCTCATCGCCGCGACCGCCGCATCGCCGTAGACGGCGCACTGGGCGTTGAGCAGTACCGTCGCCAGACTGTTCAGCCCCTGACGCAGCATACTCGGAAAACCGGTCGAGACGATCTCCCACACCATGGAGGGACGGATCTTTTTGATCGAGGCGAAATTGATCCTGGACTCGGTCCTGCCGCTGAGGAACATGAACATCAGCACCAGCCATCCGATCAGCTGGCTCAGCGCCGTCGACAGTCCCGCGCCGGAGATCCCCATATTCAGCCCGAACATCAGTATCGGGTCGCCGATCATATTCAGCACCGCGCCGGTCATCAGACCGATCATGCCCAGCGACGCCTTGCCCTCATAGCGCAGCAGATTGTTGAGGGTCAGGCTGGAGGTCATAAAGGGCGCGGCGATCAGGATATAGGTGATGTAGGTCTCGGCGTACGGCGCAATGGTCTCGGTCGAGCCGAGCAGCATCACGATACCGTGCAAAAAGCACAGCCCCGCGATCCCGACGATCAGACCCGTCGAGAAGGAGGACAGCAAGCCCGCCGTCGCATGAACAGAAGCGCGCTCCTTATCCCTCTGACCCAACGCGCGACTAAGGATACTGCCTGCTCCCTGACCGAACAGGAACCCCACCGCCTGGATGACCGTCATAAAGCCGAATACGATCCCGACCGCACCGGAAGCGCTCGTGCCGAGCTGACCGACAAAGGCGGTATCCACCAGATTGTAGATATTGGTGATCAGCATAGAGATGACCGTCGGTACCGACAGCCCGAGGATAAGGCGCGATACCGGCGTTTTTGTCATTTTATCATACTGATTCAACTTTGCTTGTTTTTTCATTACCCTATCCGAATGATCGTTTAACTGTGCTTTGCGTAAAACTCCGTCAAACGATGTTTATAGTCGGGCGCTTCGTCAAAGACGCAGTGTGCGTATTCATTCCCGTACATATACAGCTCACAGCCGAGCAGATCGGCAAGCTCTCTTGAAGCGTCGCCGCCGACGGCAAGATCATCCTCCACGCCGATGACCAGCGTCGGACACTGGATTTGATCCAGCACGGGACGCGCGTCAAAATCATAGATCGTTTCGGCTAAGATGATAAAGCGGTCAAGCTCCTCATCGCTGACATTGTCGTTCATATGGATCAGGAATTCTTTGAATTGTTTGATCGTGTTCTCGGAAAACAGCCGGTCGATAAAAGCGGCGGTCAGCCCGGTGAGATCGCGCGCCCTCGCATATCCTGTCCAGCTTTTTACGGTCGCACAGATCACATCGTTGCCATAGGCTGAGGTCGACCCCAGCACGAGCGCATGGACAAGATCAGGATCATCAACAGCGATATACTGCGCCATCATGCCGCCCTGCGACGCGCCGAAAATATCTGCGTCCGATATCCCCAGCTCACGCATCACAGCGGCAGTATCAGCAGCCATCTCGCGCACCGAATACTGTTCCGGCACATTGCGCCGTCTGTCAAACACATAGACCGTATGATCCTCGGCAAGCTCACGGTAAGCCGCCTCGATCGCTTTGGCGGTATTCAAAACGCTTTTGACGCCGATACCGGGCAGGATCACAAACGCCCTGTCGCCTTTTCCGAACGAGAAATACGACATCTCGATATTCTCTTTGGTGATTACAGTATTCGCCGTCATTCGATCATCCCCCTGTTCACGGCTAATCTGGAATTGTTATAGCGCCGGTCGTCGGTGATCTCCTTGATCAGCGTCACACACGGCGGGATCGGGATCGGAACATCCTCGCTCTCTACCTCCGCCTCAAGGCTCGCGCGGTCATCCCAGAAATCGTATATGTCCAGCTCATAGGTAAGCCCTGCAAATTCAAAAATATGCCTGTCCTTTTCGATCGTGATGGTGTTCGCGATACGGCGCGGCAGGAGCTCGTTATATTCTTTTAAAGAAATTTCTTTTTCATATTCCCGACGCGTCATATCCGTCAGGCGCATCTTATAGGTGTAGACATAGGTCGTCTGATCTCCCTCGACGATCCGGCGGATCCTGCCGCCGACAAAGTCGTCCGTCGCCTGCAGATAGGTCTGCGAGATATGCTTGACGCGATAGCCGTCCATGCGGCGCAGCGCGTCGATATCGGGGTATTCGATCAGATACCTGCGCTCGATCTCGAGGGGTGCAGAGTTGATGTCAAATTTGTTCATGATTGCTTTCCTTTCAGTCGGATCACGACCAGCTCGCGGGGATTGCCGAAGCGCGGACACATCACCGTATTGGCGCATCCCGCGGACACGATCAGCTTGTTGTCAAAAAAGCTGCCATGGGCATATTTGCCGAACAACCCCTGACCGGGGACAAAGAATCCCCTTCCCTTCTTCCCTACGCGGATCTGACCGCCGTGGGTATGACCGCTGAGGAACTGCTCGATGAACGTCTCGTAATTCCATGTCGAAATACCGCCCAGCAGGATATCACAGCCCTTGTATCGGATATGGGTTGACGCGTTATCCAACAGCGTGACGCCGCAATCCTTCAGGAAAAAGTAATCGACGTCCAGCAGCATCTGCTCATGATTGCCCAGGCTCAGATACACCGGCGCGATCTTGACCGCCTGCATCAAAAAGTTGTAGGCATTCTCGGTTTTTGCTTTAGTTTTATCCCTTTGAAACTTGGTCAGAAGATAATTGGTATAGTGGATCGTGTTGAGGATCACCCGTTTGATCGGACGGCGCTCAAAATCGTACTGAGGGCGGTTATCATAGCGTTCAAAGGTATCGCCCGTCACCACGATAAAATCCGGCGCGACCTTCCTCACCACGGCGAGGATATCGTCGGAATTCCGCTCGTGCAGATCCGAGATATGCGCAATCGTCAGCGGCTGCGAAACCGGATGCTCCGTATTGACTTGGTACTCGGTAAGGACAGACCTGCTCATACCGTACCTCCCTGATGATTTCTAATTATCAGTATACTGCAAAACGCCGCGAAATTCAACCGATATTTGACGAAGGTTTATTCAAATAATTCTTAGGAAGAAATATAAGCAAATAAAAGTTACTAACTGTCGCAAATAAAAAGTGTCATTCTGAGGCATCGCCGAAGAATCTGAAAGTGCTGACTTTTCCGTCAGATGACACCTGATAGGTGTAACATAATCGGATGAATGGCACTGTAAGATCCTTCGCTTTGCTCAGGATGACACAAGTTTAGGGCTGCCGTATGACAGCCCCTTGATCATTGTGTTTCATAGATAATCAGCAGCGTTCCGTCCTCTACCGAGATACGCGCCGGCTTTCCGATAAATTCGTTGCTGACTGCCCGCGGAGTCGCACGATAAAGCGCGATACCGTCCGCCGTATACGACAGTCCGGTGATCGTCACCCCATGCGATACGTCGCTGAGCGACAGCACGGATACCCTGCCCGCCTCATACACGGGCAGCTCGTATGCGCCGTTTCGGATCACGGTAAAGCGGCAGTCGTCGCCGATAAACAGGCTCTTGCCGCCCTCCAGCGCGATCCGTTCCGCGATCGCGATATTTCCCAGCGTATGGTCGAGCAAGCCCCCGACCGCGCCGTATACGACAAAATCGTCACAGCCTTTCTCAAGCGCAAGCATGACCGCGTGCTCTAGGTCGGTATCATCCTTGCGCACATTCAGCCGCACAAGGTTCTCGGCTTCGGGAACACTGCCGAGCGAATCAAAGTCGCCGACCGTGATGTCGGGCGTCAGCCCCCATTCAGCGGCTACGGCATATCCCCGATCCGCCGCGATGATCAGATCGCCCTTACCGGGTGCGACCGACAGCCTTTTGACCGGCAGCGCGCCGAAGATAAAACAGCGTTTCATCGGGTCACGCTCCAATCTTTGAGATGATCTCGCGTTTGTAGCGCAAAAAGTCCTCGGAAAGGTTGAAGTCCTTCCTGCGGGGCTTCGGCTCTTCGATCACGATCTCATCCGCGATAGTACCGGGTTTTCCCGTGAGCAAATAGATGCGGTCGGAGAGGAGGATCGCCTCGTCGATATCGTGGGTGATGAAGATCGTAGAAAGCCTGATATCGTTCATCACATCAAGATACCAGCGGTGCATCTCGCCCTTGGTCAGGGTATCGAGCGCACTGAACGGCTCGTCAAGCAGGGCGACGTCGCCCGAAAACAGATAGGTTCTGAGCAGCGCTGCGCGCTGGCGCATACCGCCCGACAGCTCGGCGGGATAGAGCTCCTGTGTTCCCTCCAAACCGAATTGTTCAAAATACCCGGAAGCGATCCGACGCGCTTCTTTCTTTTTCATGCCCTTGATGATCATCGGCAGGGCGACGTTATCCACCACGGTGCGGTACGGCAGCAGCATATCCTTTTGGAGCATATAGCTGACCCTGCCCGTCTGACCGGTGATGTCCTCGCCGTTCAGAAGCACCTGACCCTGCTGCGGGGTATTCAGTCCGGAGATGATGTGGAACAGGGTGGATTTTCCGCCGCCGCTCACACCCAACAGGCAAACGAGCTCGCCGTCGTTGAGGGTGAGGTTGATATCTTTGATGATAGTGGTGACGTTGTCATAGGAAAACGTCACGTCCTTAACTTCCAGCTTCGCCATCACTCGGGAAGATAATCATTGGTAAAGCCGAAGTTCTCGGGGACGGTCTCCTCCGCCAGCTTGTTTTCGTTGATCCAGTTATAGAACGCGTTCCAGCGCGCGGGGTCGATATAACCCCAGCGTGCAACGTCGGATTTGTACTCCTTGGACAGATACTTCTGACTTGCAGCGATCAGATCCTTATCGTTTTCCGGCGCGTACTTCAAGAGGATCTCCGCGGCTTCCTCGGGATTGTCGATCGCATACTCGTAGCCCTTTTTCAGCGCTTCAAGGAACGCCTTGGCGGTATCGGGGTTCTCCTTCATCCAGTCGGTGTTGCCGATCACGACAGGGGTGTAATAATCGAACACGGGGTCGATATCCTTGAATGCGAAGTAGTCGGTCTCCAGACCCGCCAGCTCGGTCGCAACGCCTGCCCAGCCGTAGAATACCCAGATCGCGTCAACGGTCTTTGACTGCAGCGCAGAAACCTCGTCCGTCACGGTGGAGGGGATCAGCTGAACCTTGCCGAAATCGCCGCCGTCATCCTCGACGACCTGCTTGAGGGTCGCCTTTTCGATCGGGAGATCCCAGGTCGCGTACTTCTTGCCCTCTAAGCCCTTGGGCTTATCCATGCCCTGACCCTTGAGCGAGATGATACCCGAGGTATTGTGCTGTACCAGGGTCGCGACAGCCTCGATCGGCATTGCGGCGTCGCCTACGATCGCGGGGAGCATGGAGTCCTGGAACGATACGCCGAACTGCGCCTGATTGGTACCGACGACCATCTCTGCGCCGTCCTCAGGCGGCTGGATGACGTCGACCTCCAGACCCGCGTCGGAAAAGTAACCCTTCTCCTGCGCGACATACAGACCTGTATGGTTGGTGTTGGGCGTCCAGTCAAGGACGAACGACACCTTTGTTTTGCCTTCTTCATTCTTTTTATCATTCCCGCCGCAGCCGACAAGAACCGCCGCAATCAAAGTGCAGGCAAGAATGAGCGCCAATAGTTTTTTCATATAAAATTCCTCCTTAGTATGGATGTGAATGTCTTTTATGATTGATCCGATCCCACGGCATACAAAGTCGATGGATCAGAGAGGTCAGCCAGATCAGCACCAGGCTGATCACGGAGATCAGGATGATGACCGCGAACATCTTATCGGAAGCGTAAGACTTTCGCACGCGGGTCATATAACAGCCGAGCCCCTGTGTGCCGCCGATCCACTCGGATACGACCGCGCTGACAACGGCATAGGATACCGAGATCTTCAGGCTGGAAAAAAAGTGTCCGATCGAATTCGGCAGCTTGACATATCGAAAGATCTGCATCCTGTTCGCGCCCATAGAGCGCATGAGATTGACGGTGTCCCGATCGACGGATGAAAAGCCCTCCAGCAGGCTGATCGTGATCGGAAAGAATACCACCAGAACGATCAGCACGATCTTCGGCAGCATTTGATAGCCCATCCAGATGACCAGAAGCGGCGCGATCGCAACGGTAGGAATCGTCTGGCTGACGACGATCAAGGGATAGACCATCTTTCTCAGGATCGAAAAGCGATCCATCACCACCGCCATCAAAAAACCGATCGCGATCCCCAGAAACAGACCGATAAAGGTTTCTGTCAGGGTGACGCGCGCATGGCCGAGCATCAGCCGCCAATCCTTTTGGAACGCCGCGACAACGTCTGCGGGCGACGGCAGCATATACTTCGGCACGTTGCCGAGGCTGCACACCAACTGCCACGCGAGAAGAAGCAGCAAAAGCGTCAGCAGCGGATAGCCGATCTTACTGATGGTGCTTCGTAACTTTGCGCTCAATGGTCAGCACATCCCCCTCCGGTCGATAATCGACCTTGATATACGCCAAAACCGACGGCGCGCCGGCACGGATCGCGATATGCTGACACTCTTTGACGATATCCATCAGCTCATCATAATCGCCCTCGATCGCGGTCTCAAAGGGACCGACATAGCACTTCAGCCCGGTGCTTTTGATATAGGCGATGACCTCGTCGACGATGCGGATCAGCTCCTCGTCATTCTGTGCCTCGGGTAAGGTTTGGATCGCTACACTTGCGTTCATATTGACACCTCCAAATGTTTCATACATAAAAAAATCGATGCCCTCAGAACCCGAAAAATCGGGTGGTACACGCTATCTTCTGAGGGCATCTTATACCAAGCGCATGGGCTTAGTATCATGAAAAAAGCACCACACGATCGTATGGCACTTAAAGCTCCCTACGACGGCATTATCCGTATCAGGTAAAGGGTTAAGGAAACAACCATCCTACTCTCAGCCGACTGTTGCGTCAGCTCCCCTGCGGTTTTATGTTATGTTATCATAATAGTACAACGCCGCGCGAAAAAAGTCAATACTTTCCACGCGAATATTGTTATAAATTTATCAAACTTTCGTCCGGCAACGCTTTTTAGAGATCGAATCAAAAAAACTTTTATCTTTTACTTGCATTTTTCAGAATAATGTGGTAATATACATATTACGGCAGTAAGCCGTGTAACTTTTGCGCTGGTAGCTCAGCTGGATAGAGTGTTTGGCTACGAACCAAAAGGTCGGGGGTTCGAGTCCCTTCCAGCGCACCATAATAGCCTATCCGTCATCAGACGGATAGGCTATTATTTTACCCGTAAGTGCGGTGGAAGGGACTCGAAGGCGACTGTGCCGAGCGAGGAACGCATCGTCGTTCCGAACGAAGGTAAAATCAGTCCGGCGGACTGATTTTAGACAATATGTAGTGACCCCGCATTTGTAGAAACGTGGATTTACCTGTATACTATAAATGCGAAAATGGTAACAGGGATTACCGCATA
>CACZAW010000143.1 GCA_902779225.1 uncultured Ruminococcus sp.
CGGCTGTTAACCGAGTTGTCGTTGGTTCGAGTCCAACTGGGGGAGCCAAAAGAATACTCACTATCAACAGTTGGTGTTGATGACGCAGGGGGTCCACCCCGCGTCCTCGTGGACTTCGCTCATTGAGAGCAGATCTTGCGATCCGCTCTCGTATCGCTTCGTCGCTCGTCCTTTCTCCAAAAAGCGGGGCTTTTCGGAGACCACATTTCCCGAACACGGAAGTTAAACCCTGTAGTGCCGAAGATAGTGCTCTGGCGACGGAGTGTGAAAATAGGAAGACGCCAACATTCGATAGTGAGTATTTCTTATGTAAAACTGCTTTGCGGTTTTACGAACCATAAGCATGCGTGCTTCTATGTGTTTATGGTATGGAGGATTATATGGATTAAGGACTTGTTGCACGGCAAGTCTTTTTTTCGTTGTTGAAAAATAATTAATTATAAAATATAATACTTATAACAGACAAGCAAGACTTGTCCGGACAGACTATATGACAGCTCAACTTGAGTCGGTCTTGTCTCCTTTCCATAACAGAGATGAGCCTTTCGAAGTAGTCTTTTCTGCTTGTGAATGCAGCTTCGGCTGGTTATGGCAACTATTGAGCAGATTGTCCTGCTTGTCTGTTCTATAACTCCTAAGGTCGTTCAGAAATGAACGGCCTTATTGTCGTTCAGAAATGAACGGCCTTATTTTTAGTGCGCCCGACGGCGCACGTTTCTAAAGGGTGAAAGTCCCAAATCCGCCCGGCAGCGGGAAGGATACAGCCGAACACCAAGGGTGTCCGCCGTGAGGTGAAATCTGAAGGAAGGTGTACCCAGTTGACTTTCTTAGTCATCACCGTTTGATTGATTACTCTGACTGCCTGATGACAGCTTCTTCCCTTTCTGAATCCATAGGAGAAATCATAAAACTTCTGTTCATAGATTTGGTCGAGGACTTTACGCATGACTCCCTGTACTAATCTGTCCTCGTAGGCGGGGATTCCCAACGGGCGCATTTTGTCGCTTCCCGTTTTAGGGATATACGTTCTTCTCACCGCCTGCGGTCTGTAGCTGAAGGTTTTCATCCTTGCTACCAGATTGTCAAGGTTTTCATCCAATTCCAGTGCATACTCTTCCTTGCTGACCTTATCTATACCTGTTGCTTTGCCGTATTTCTGCCGCTTGTGTTCTTCTTTCAGGGTTTCCTTGTTCACATAGTGCATTACGGTTTGAACTCTTTCATGCTTCTGTGGCTGTAATGCTATTCTGCTAAAATCAATTGCCAACTTTTCTTTACCTCTGTGTGTAACCGTTGTTTCTCTTAACAGAGCGATTGATACGTCAGTCCCTTTCCTCCGCGGTCATTACCCGCTTCATCGGTACTATGGACTGATCCGAATTCTTGCGTACCGTTTCTGCCATCTCAGACGAAATGCTCCTTGTATGGCAAATACCGATTTTTTTCACTCGGAGCACGCAAGACCTCACAGGTATGCCGAGAATAACAATCTTAAGCTCGCCACGCTCTCAGACCCCGACGGAACCCATTTATTCTCGTCATTAACGAATAAATGTTGTTGCCTGCTGTTCAGGTGATAACATCGGCTTCCGCTCTATATATCTAACGAGGCTCTATCGCTTCACGCTTTCGCATTGCGGCTCGCTTAGTTTCCTGCCTACGCTTAAACCTCACCTCACGGCTTCGGCTCCAAGGCTGGATAACGGCGGTTGACTACTCTTTACCGTGTCGGCTTCCCACCGACTATATTCTCGACACCGAACTCTCGCACCACCGTATCTATTTTACCATAAATACGACAAATAGCCCAGCTCTCGCTGGACTTTTTCGACAGACTGAAACAGCGAGGATAAACCTCGCTGTTTTTGCTTATCAGTATTCTTCGTATTCAACGGAACCGTCGGAATAAGTGATAACATAATAACCGTGGCTGCCGTCGTCGCAGTTGGGAACCGCCTGCTTGGAAACTACGGTTCTCTCGCTGCCTGCGCTGTCGCCGCCGCTGCCGGAATCATCGCTGCCGGAGTCACCTACACCGCCGGAGTTGTCAGAATCATTAGAGCCGCCGGAGTTATTGTCGGAAGCGGTTTTGGAACCGTAGACCACGATCTTGTTGACCGGCTCTTTTGTCACAGTCTCCTTGACCTTCTCGCGGCTGTCCTCTTTGCCGTCGACATACTTCACCTTGTAAGTGACCTCTTTCTCGCCCTTTACGCCTTCCTGAGAAACCTTGCTTTCACCGGTAGCCATAGAGTCGCTGTACTGCTCCTCGGTCTTATAATCGACCTCTTCCTTCTTGGTTTCTTCCTTATACTCTACGCGCTTGACAACCAGCTTCATACCGTCGGTCACAGGAGCGTCGAGCTTCTCGCTGACCTCGTCGTTTTCACCCAGCTTGATCTTCTGCGCTGCAAGGAAATCCTTTACGGTAGTACCTTCGGCGGCGGTATACTCCTTTGTTTCGCCGTCAACGGTGAGTGATACCTTAACGCCCTTGGTCAGCTTGATAGTCATGCCGTCCTTGAGGTAATCGGTCTCGGGAACGTCCGAGGTCACATTCTTGTCTTTTGTCAGATCAGCTTCCTTGATCGCGTCTGCTACGGTGCCGCCGACCATCTCGACCTCTTTCTTCTGGTCGCCGTGTACCACAGTCACCTTTGCGTAACGCTTGACGAGGATCTCTTTGATATCCTCGGTCAGCTTGGTATCCGAGGCAGGATCGGTCTCATCCTTTTCGCCGAGAGTGATATCGGCGTCCTTGAGCGCTTGAGCCACGGTAGTGCCTGTTTTAGAGGTGATCTCGGTTTTTTCGCCCATATCGTTGACTGTGAGCTTTATCTCTTTGCCGCCGCATGCAACAAGGCAGGAAGCGACAAGACAAAGCGCCATCATCAAGGCGGCGATTTTGCAAAAGGTTTTTGAAAAAACAGTCATTTTGGTTCTCCTTTTTCAGTATTATTTGGACACATCAGCTTCTCAAACGTCGACGCTGTCGGCTGATGTATGATAAACAAGATTATAATCGTCACCGCATTTTACGACAACATCTATCTCGAGCGGCTGTCCGGAAAAGCCGGAAACAGGGATATAGGCAAGACAGCCGTCGGGAGCATCAAACGCCTCATATGTATGTATCGTACCGTCTTTAGCCTTAACGCGCAGATACACCGTATCATCACGATTGAGCATATCGCAGTCGAAAGAGCCTTTCAGAGCAATATACTGCATGTTGACCTCGGAAAGCTCCGCCGTAAACGAAGTCTCAAGCGTTTCTCCTTCACCGGTAATACTCACAACTCGCTCGGGAGCGGGTATGACCGGAGGATTCTCGATCAGCCACACAAGATTGCGCTCAACGATCTCTATGATCACCGTATCAGGCTTGTTCACCAGCATTTCCACCTGCAGGTTAACGGGATATGCCTTGGTGAAATAGGCGCTGCCGTAGGCGTTTGCAAAGTAAGGCAGCAAAGCGTTGCCGAATGAATCGCGGTACATATACAGGCTGCCCTGTGCAGAGGGATTCACGGTCTTGATGATCGCATCCTCAACGGATTTCGTAGGCGTTTCATAGGAATATGTTTCATTAAGCTCATAGTTATAATTGAACTCCGACTTCCGAGCCGCAGGATAGAGCATTTTGGAAAGATCGCCGTAAGAATCCTTAGTGCGTGTCACCTCGGCGGAACTGTAATCGTTATGATCCTTGTTAAGCTGATCAAGCATATTATCGTATGCCATCAGCGCTCCCTTGTTATTCCAGTGGGAGTCCTGCTTGAGGTACAGAACCTCGTCCTGCTCTTCAAACATGCTGAACAGGTCGCAGTAATCTACCCTGCTGTTGCTGATCTGAGCGCGCAGCAGATCGCGATTATGCGTATCGGATGCGGGCAGAGAATAATAGTAAGGCATATTTTCGGGATACAGAGTGTTTTTATTCGGTGCGACGGTAAAGAGGAAGCTTGCGCCCTGACCCTTGACATATTCCTGCGTCAACTCCATGTTATGCACTACGCCGCGTATCTGTCTTTCCGACAGCGTATCGCGGCCGAGGTAATCGTCGAGCGTAGAGGAATAATACAGCCAATCGTTATTGCCGACGGTAACGGAATCGAGGTTGGAGGTCTGAAATGCAGTCGCCATTATCTCGGCGTCAAGCGTGACAGACTGCGGACGAAAAGCAAAGTGTTTTTCAAACCAATCGCCTGCCTGCGGCAAATAGTCGACGTTGAAGCCGCTGTCATCTGTATTCAGAGAAGGAAAATCCGTGACGGTCTCGTTGCCGATCGGCTCGTCAGTCGGATGAAAGATCATCCCGACGGATGGGATCAGGCACAAGATCAGACAGGGAACGATGAAAAGCAGCCGTAATAACTTATGTTTCATATCATGCCGCCTTTCTAAAACCTGAAATAGATAAAGGGATTATAAGAGGTCGCAGACAGTCTGACGATGCACCAAAACAGCAGTGCGAAAGCCATGACATAAAGCACGATCTGTACCGCTTTCCATCTGCCGCTCAAAGCAGCAGCGCCGCAGATGTTCGCGCGAATCCTGTCCGCTATGGGGCGGATCGGCGCGCAGCCGATGATAGCCGCGACAAGCACAGCAAGGAACCACGGGGTAAGCTGCGACAGCGCCATACTGAGCGCGCCGTCGGAGAAATCAAAGCCCGCGAACATTTTCCCGATCACGCAAAAGCCCTGAGAGATGGTATCGGCGCGGAACAATACAAAACCCACCGTGACCACGAGCAGCGTATATATACGCACCAAAAAGCGCGGCAGCTTTTTAACGATAGGCACAGTGTCCTCAAAGAGCAGGAACAGGCCGTGATATATGCCCCACAGCACAAACGTCCAGTTTGCTCCGTGCCACAAGCCGGTGCATAAAAAGACGATCATCTTATTGAGATATGTTCTCGCCTTGCCCTTGCGATTGCCGCCTAACGGAATATACAGATACTCCTTGAACCATGTCGACAGCGAGATATGCCAGCGTCGCCAGAAATCTTTTATACCAACAGATCCGTAGGGGTACATAAAGTTTTCTTTGAATGTAAAGCCGAACATCAATCCCAGACCGATAGCCATGTCGGAATAACCGGAAAAATCGTAGTAGATCTGGAACAGATACGCGATCGCGCCTAGCCATGCCGTCGGCAGTGCGAGAGCTCCCGGATCGGCGGAAAAGATCACATCAGCCGTCTGCCCCATCGTGTTAGCGATCAATACCTTTTTTGCAAGCCCGCAGATAAAGCGTCTTAGTCCGCGAGCGATCTTGTCGATATCCTGACTGCGGTTTTCGATCTGCTGAGCGATATCGTGATACTTGACGATAGGTCCCGCAATCAGTTGGGGAAAGAAGCTGATATAAAGCAGTACGTTAAAATAGTTTTTTTGCACGGCAACGTCGCCGCGATAGACGTCGATCACATAAGACAGCGCCTGAAAGGTAAAAAACGAGATACCTACCGGCAGAGCGATCTGCGGAACCGGGATAGAAAGTGAGAAAACGCTGTTGAGTGAACTGACAAAAAACCCGGTATATTTGAACGCCGCAAGTATGCCGAGGTTGACGGCCACGGCGATCACCAGCGCGGTTCTGCT
>CACZAW010000144.1 GCA_902779225.1 uncultured Ruminococcus sp.
CACGCTCCATGTCGAGCGCTTCGGTGATGTCATAATCAACGATCTTGCTGTTCTTATAGGCGATCACGCGTTTGCCGATACCCTTATCGAGAAGATCGACAGCCGCAACGCCCATCGCCGTCGCCATCAGACGGTCGCGCAGTGTCGGCGAACCGCCGCGCTGAACATGGCCGAGAATAGTCGCACGCGACTCGATGCCGGTGCGCTTTTCAATATACTTGGCAAGATCCTCTACCCCGCCGACGCCCTCAGCGACAACGATGATAAAGTGCTTTTTGCCGGTGCTCTTCTGCTCGTAGATCTTGGAGATAACGTCTGTTTCCAGATCAAAGTCGACCTCGGGTACCAGAATAGAGGTAGCGCCGACGGCAATACCAGTCTGCAGTGCGATATCGCCGCAGCGTCTGCCCATGACCTCGACGACCGAGCAACGGTCGTGAGACTGAGCGGTATCGCGAATCTTATCGACCATCTCCATCGCGGTGTTCATCGCGGTATCAAAGCCGATGGTGTAATCGGAGCAGGCGATATCGTGATCGATGGTACCGGGAATGCCGACGCAGGGGATCCCCAGATTAGAAAGCGCGAGTGCGCCTCTGAAAGATCCGTTGCCGCCGATAACGACCAGACCTTCGATATTCAGGCTCTTGCAGAATTCGGCAGCCTGCTGCTGACCCTCGGGAGTGGTCATCTTTTTACTGCGAGCGGTATACAAAAGCGTACCGCCGCGGCCGATGATATCGGAAACGGAGCGCAGGTTCATTTCGGTAGCTTCACCTTTTAACAAGCCGTGATATCCTCTGGAGATACCGTAAACCTTGAATCCTCTGTGAATACCCGCTCTGACGACAGCGCGGACAGCCGCGTTCATACCCGGCGCGTCGCCGCCGCTGGTCAATACTGCTAAAGCCTTAGACATAACAAGACCCTCCTGTAAAGCATAAAAATAATAAGCACATATATTATAATACAAACACACGACAATAATCAAGTGTTTCCGCTATTTTTTTGCGAAATCAGAATCATTTCAGCCTGACATTTTCCTCGCCGAGCTGGTAGCCAAGTTCCGAGAGCATCGTATCATTGAGCGCAGCCCACATGGACGAAGGCGCCAGCATCTGGGTTTTTGTCTCGCTCAGATAAAAGATCACCTTGGTATTGCCGCGGAAAATCTCTAAGATATTCTTCGCCTTGCGGTACTCACGCGATTCCAGCGACGGTACCCGCAGATAGAGCTTTTGCTCACCGGCGGGAGCCTTGCTCTGACGTTGAGGCGCGGTCTGCTGCGGCGTACGGTCGAATTTCAGCTGACCGGCAGGAGGCAGAGCGACGATCTTTTCCGCGATCACGCGCGGCTCCTCATCCTCTTTCATGCTCAGCGTTCCGTCGATCTCGACCACCGCGCCGACATACAGCGCCGTTCCGTATTGCTCAAGGATATTCGGGAACACGATCACCTCACAGGAGCCGTAACGATCCTCAACGGTGACAAAAGCCATCATCTTATTGGACTTGGTGATCTGACTTTTATTCTTGGTTATGATCGCCAAGAGTTTTATTTTCTGACGGTCACGGTAGCGGTCGGATTCTGTGTCCAGCACCTCGCTGATATTATCCGCCCCGATAAAGGCGGCAAACTTGGCATATTCGTCGATCGGGTGACCGCTCAGGTACATACCCGCCATCTCTTTTTCCATATTCAGCAGCTCGGTCAACGGAAACTCATCCATAACCGGGAGTTCGATACCTGTATCCTGCGGTGCTGTCGGCCCGCCGATATCAAAGAGCGAAATCTGTCCGGCTGAGCCTTTTCTGCGGTCATATTCCAGATCGTCAAGCACGGTTTTCATCACTGCCAACATCTGACGGCGATTCGCGCCGAGATTATCCAGCGCGCCGCATTTGATCAGGCTTTCCAAGGAGCGGGCGTTGAGTCCCCTGCTCCCCATGCGCTTGCAAAAATCGTAGTAAGAGGCAAAGGGCTTGCCGCGGCGCTCGTTCATCAGCTCTGCAATAAATCCGAGTCCTAGGTTGCGGATCGCGGATAAACCGAATCGGATATTCCCGCGCGATACGGTGAATTTACTGTCGCTCTCATTGACCGACGGCGGCAGCACGGCGATATTCAGCCGGTGGCACTCGCTGATATACACGGCGGTCTTGTTCTGGCTGTCGATCACCGATGACAGCAACGCCGCCATGTACTCGCGCTTATAGCGGCACTTCAGATAAGCGGTCTGATAAGATACTGCGGCATATGCCGCCGCGTGGCTTTTATTGAAGGCGTAGGATGCAAAGCTCTCCATTTCGGAAAAGATCGAAAGCGCGGTCTTTTTGTCGATCCCGCGTCTGAGGCAGCCTTCGACCTCGATCTCGCCCTTTTCATTGACCAGTCCGTTCACAAAGATCTGCTTTTCGCGCTCCATAACGTCGTGCTTTTTCTTGCTCATGGCACGGCGCACGATATCCGCCCGTCCGAGCGAATACCCCGCCAGCTCGCGGAAGATCTGCATGACCTGTTCCTGATAGACGATACAGCCGTTGGTGACGTTGAGGATCGGTTCCAGCGCAGGGTGCTTATAGGTGATCTTTGATGGATCATGACGGTTGCGGATATAGGTCGGGATGGAGTCCATCGGGCCCGGCCGGTACAGTGAAATGACCGCGATCAGATCCTCAAAGCGGTTGGGCTTGAGCTGTACCAGCACGTTCTTCATGCCGCCGCTCTCGAACTGGAATACGCCGTCGGTATTACCGGTAGAGATCATATCGTATACCGCTTTATCGTCGTAGTCGATCATGTCAATGCTGAAATCCGGCTCACGGCGACGGATCATCATTTCCGCGTCATGGATCACGGTGAGGTTGCGCAGCCCGAGAAAATCCATTTTCAGCAGTCCGAGCTCCTCTAGGGTAGTCATGGTAAACTGGGTGACGACGGCGTCGTCGCTCTTGGCAAGCGGGACATAATCGCTGACGGGACGGTCGGTAATAACGACGCCCGCCGCGTGCATCGTGATATTGCGCGGCATTCCTTCGATACTGCGCGCGATATCCAAAATCTGCTTAGCGGTATCATCACTATTGTACGCCTTCATCAGATCAGGCGACAGCGACAGCGCCTTTTCGATCGTCATATTGATACTGAAGGGGATCATCTTGGCGATCTTATCAACGCTCGCATACGGAACATCCAATACGCGACCTACATCTCGTACCGCGCCGCGTGCCTGCAGGGTACCGAAGGCGACGATCTGCGCAACGCGGTCTGCGCCGTATTTGCGGATGACATAATCGATCACCTCGCCGCGGCGTTCCTTGCAAAAATCAATATCAAAATCCGGCATACTGACGCGCTCGGGATTCAAAAAGCGCTCAAACAGCAGGCTATACTTGATGGGATCGATGCCGGTGATCCCGATGCAGTAGGCGCACAAAGAGCCTGCGCCGGAGCCTCTGCCGGGGCCGACGGGGATATCCTGACTCTTTGCGTACTGCACAAAATCATTGACGATCAAAAAGTAATCGACAAAACCCATCCTGCGGATCACGCTCAGCTCATATTCAAGGCGTTCGATCAGCGTTTGATCGGGATTTGAACCGTATTTGGCATACAGTCCGTCATAGCATTTCCGGCGGAAATACGCGTAATGATCCTCGTTATCGGGCGTTTGAAAATCCGGCAGCTTGCGGACGCCGAACTCAAATTCGACATGACAGCGCGCAGCGATCTTAGAGGTATTATCGATCGCCTCGGGGACGTCCTTGAAGACGTCACGCATCTCATCCTCGCTTTTCAGGTAGAATTCCTGCGTCTTGAATTCCGCTTTGTTATCATCATGGATCGTGTGGTTCGTCTGGATGCACAAAAGGATGTTGTGCATACTGTGATCCTCTTTTTGGATATAATGACAATCATTGGTAGCCACTAATCCTGCGCCGATCTCTCTCGCAACGCGGATCAGCCCCGGCAAGATCTGCTTCTGCTCGGGGATACCGTGATCCTGTAATTCAATATAATAGTTCTCTTTGCCGAAAATGCTTTGATAGTAGCGCGCTCTTTCTACCGCACCGCGATAATCATCAGCAAGCAAACGCTTCGGGATCTCTCCGGCAAGGCACGCCGACAGGCAAATCAGCCCTTCATGATACTTTTCCAGCAGCTCATAATCGACACGCGGCTTGCTGTAAAAGCCCTCGGTGTAGCCAAGCGATACCAGCTTGACCAAATTTTGATAGCCTTTATTATTCTCACAAAGAAGAATAAGATGGTAATATTCGCGATCCAGCTCAAAGGTTTTGTCAAATCGGGTACGCGGCGCAACATAGACCTCGCATCCGATGACAGGGCGTATCCCCTGCTTGTGACATTCCCTGTAAAAATCAATCACACCGTACATCACGCCGTGATCGGTTATCGCAAGGGCGTCCTGACCTAACTCCTTGGCGCGTTTGACAAGGAGCGGAATCCGGCAGGCGCCGTCCAATAAACTGTACTCGGTATGCAGATGCAGGTGTGTAAATGACATTTTTATCCTCTGTTAAGAAAGAATCTGATTCACTTTTCGGTAATAGAAGCCGTAGCGACGCCGTCCTTAAAGGCGATCTTAACGGTATCGCCGACGCTGATTTGTTCAACGGATGTGATGTTGTCGCCCTTCGGATCGGTCACATGGGCAAAGCCGCGATTGAGAACTGCAAGCGGACTGAGCGCCTCCAGCTTCGAAAACAGCTTCTGTGCAGAAGCGCAGGCAAGCTCATATTTGGCGGATGCAGCATTTGCCGCGCGCCTGCAAAGCGCGTCTGTCTTTTCCTCACGCAGCAGGATCATTTTTTCGGGCGAATGTGCTTCGGTCAGCTTTGAGAGCTTTTCCGTATTGCCGGATAACAGCTCCATCCGTGATCGGACGACCGTCTCTGCTTTACGCAGCATCGCATCCATAGATGCGTTCAGGTCACGTTTATCGGGAACCGCAAGCTCTGCGGCGGCCGAAGGAG
>CACZAW010000145.1 GCA_902779225.1 uncultured Ruminococcus sp.
CTCAATATGGCATGGAACAAGCTGTACCGGGTCGAGATGTTACGGCGGGAGCCGGTCGTCGAATTCCTGCTGCATTCCGAGCCGGGCGAGGATCTGATCTTCAACTGCGGCTGCTATCTGAGAGCGCAGACGGTGACGACGGTCAATCATCCGTATTATCACTGGGTCAGGCGCGGTGAGGATACCCTTGCCAACCAATTCCGCAGGGATCTGAACGAAAAAAATAAGATGTTTATCGAATACCGCTGCCGGCTGTACGAGGGACTCGGTATCGCAGAGTCCGACGCCGCGCTGCTGGCTAAGGGGAACCTCGGTTATGTGTTCTCCTGTATCCCGAATATGTATCGCAAAAAGTGCCGCTTTCCCCGTCGGGAACGGATCGCTTTATACAAAGAGATCCTCCGCTCACGGGACGTCGCCCGCTGGGTGGAATTGGCGCCCGCCGACAATTCGCTGATGAAGCAGTTCAAGCGATTATACGGGACGCATTCCGCTTTTTTGATAGATTCCTATTACTCTGCGGTCATGTGGGGCAGAGGAACCTTTGATAAATTGTGGCAAAAAATCAGAAAGAGAATGAAATAATGAACAGGGTTATTATTAACGGAGACGATTACGGCATGAACGAGCGCAACACGCGCGCGATAGCCGAAGCGATCGAAAGGGGCTTGATCACCGATACGACCATGATGGCGAACGGCGAATACTTTGACGAGGCGCTCGCACTTGCAAAGGAAAAGGGCTTTATCGACAAGATCGGGATCCATTTGAATCTGACCGATTTTCCGCCTCTGACGGAGGATATCGCCAAGCAGCCTCGCTTTGTGAAGGACGGTCATTTTTATAAGGGCTACAACCGGACAAAGAGGTTGACGAAAGAGGAAAAGGACGCGATCCGTCAAGAGCTGACCGCGCAGGTCGAGAAGCTGCGCAGCGCGGGTATCCCGATCAATCACGCCGATTCCCACCATCATATCCATACGGGTATTTTTGTCGCGCCGATCGCCGCCGAGGTATGCAAAAAGTACGGGATCAATAAGATCCGTCTGCACCGCAATCTCGGACAGATATCGTTTCTCAAGCGGATCGTCAAGAAAAAGTACAATGATTGGCTGGTCAGGCAGGGCTTTGTCACCACCGATTATTTTGCCTATGTGATGGATATCGACGGCGTACCGATCCCCGATAATACAGAGATCATGGTTCACCCCGATTATGATAAGGACGGCGTGCTGATCGACCGCAGAGGCATGGAGAACGGTTTCCCCGTCGGCAAACCGCTGATCGACCTGAGAGATGACAAGGATATTATTTTGAGAGGATTTACAGAACTGTAATGCGGATTATTTACGGCTATTCCAACTGTACCGACGCGCTCTATCGAAAGATCTGTTCCGAGCGGAACGTCTCGACGATGGCGCCCGACCAAAAGTATCACAGCCTGATGATCAAGGGGCTTGCTGCCAATGTCGACGAGGTTCGATGCTTCTCCGGTCTGCCGATCAACCGTGCCGTCACCGCGCGCAAACTGGTCTCCGAGCCGGATGAGCAGGAGGGAAACGTACACTATCATTATATCACGACCCTGAATTTTCCCGTGATCCGTCAGCTGATGGTGTTTTTCGGAACGCTGTTCGGTATGCTCAGACTGAAAAAACAAAAGGACACTTATGCGGTATGCGACTTTTTGAATGTTGCCGTGGCGATGGCGATCATCGTCGGCTGTAAGCTCAGAAGGATCAAAAAGATCGCGATCGTTACCGATATCCCCGATATGTTCGATTCGGGCAGCATGAGCAAAAAAGTCAGAAACTTTGCCCTGCGCCGATTTGACGCCTACGTCTTTTTGACGGAGTATATGAAGGAGTTTACCCCTGAGGGAAAACCGTACATCGTGATGGAGGGTCATGTCGATTCCGAGGCGGCGTTCGCCCCGCCGCAGGAAACCTATGAGGAGACCCTCGGCAAAAAGGTCGTCATATACGCGGGCAATATCCACGCAAAGTACGGGATCGAGTATTTTGTCAACGGATTCGTCAAGGCGGATATCCCCGACGCCGAGCTGCGGGTCTACGGTCACGGCGATTATTGTGAAAAGCTGCAGTCCATCGCAGCCGAGCATCCGCAGGTACGTTATATGGGCGTCAAGGATAACGCCGAGGTGGTCGCCGAGGAGCAGCGCGCTTCGCTGCTGGTCAATCCGCGTCCTACCGCTCCGATATACACCAAGTATTCCTTCCCGTCAAAGAACATGGAGTATATGGTTTCCGGAACCCCGATGATGACGACTGTGCTGCCCGGTATGCCCGAGGAGTATTATCCGTATGTATGGCTGATCGAGGATGAAACAGAGGACGGCGCGGCACAGGCGCTGAAGGCGTTTTTTGCTTTGCCGTTTGCTGAGCGCAGAAAAAAAGCACAGGCGGCGCGCGCTTTTGTGCTGGAGAATAAAACCAATGTCGCGCAGGCGAAAAGGATCGTCGATTTTCTTACGGAACAGTTTTAATACTAAGTTTCATTAAAATGCAACGGCAGGAAATGAGATATTAAATGTATCTGGATAAAATCAAACAATTCCTGAAAAAACTGAATATCAAGACCCTTGTCTTTGTCTATATCCTGCTCATGTCCGTGACCCCGATCATCCCCCGCTTGACGAGTATGTACCTGACGACCTACTTTTATATGATCGTCGTCACGGTTTCGGTGTTGTTCACCTTTTTTTCCTGCGGTCTGGACAGGATCAAGGAATACGTCGTCTATCTGCTGCCGTTTATCGTGTATGAGATGGCGGCGATGCTGGTATCCAACAATCCCGACGTTTTGCTGGCGGGTTATCAGGTATTGCTGTTTTTGCTGCCGGTATGTATCGGATTTTATTTGGCGACGCACCGGTTTTTCGTGGACTTCTTTGCCGTATTTCTGATCCTCGCCGTCTGCGTTACCTGTATGACTACGATCATCGGCTGTATCGCCCATCCGGACGCCGCGCGTGTACTCGCGACGACCAAAACATCTCAGGATCCGTTAGCGATCCTGTATGAAATGCAGAATATCGGCGGCTACGGATTTGTCTACTCGACCGTATTGCTATATCCGTTTGTTATCCTGGCTTACAAAATGAAAAAGCTGCATCCTTTGTTTGTGATCATTTTGACAGCGATCCTTGCGTTTATGACGATCCAGGCGGAATATACCTTTGCGATCCTGCTGATGATGCTGTCCTCGCTGCTGTTTTTCGTGCGGCGCGATATTCCCGTCAAAAAGTTTTTTATCATGCTTGCAGGGTTCGTATTGGTCGTACTGTTGTTCAGGGCGACGATCGCCGCTATCTTAACGTATATCGGCAACGCGCTGGATAACCAGGCGATGGTCGAGAAGATCAACGCGGCGTTTTTGGGTACCGATTCGGTCGAAGGCTTTGACGACGACCGCGGAGCGCTGTATTTACTCTCAATCCAGGTATTTTTGAAAAACCCGCTTTTCGGTACCATGTTCATGTCGCATAAACCCCACAACGGCGGTCATTCCTTTATTCTGGATAATCTGGCGATGTACGGCTTGTTCGGCGCGGCGCTGATGATTTTCATGTACCGTGCGCTGTTCAAGTTGTTTATCAGGCCGATGAAGGATAAACCCGGATATGCGTTTGTTGTGTGGGCGTTTATCCAGCCCATTATTCTGTCGTCCATCAATACCGGTATGTGGCTCCAGAATTTCTGCCTCTATACCCCGATATTTCTATGCGCCATATACGGAAGCGAAGTCTACCTGAACGTTGTGCGGCCGCAGCCGAAGCCGGCGATCCCGGTCAACGTTCTGAAACGTAAGGATTATTAGTATGAAGTTATTATTTGTTTGCGGCGCAGCCGTCGCCGATGATACGCTGCGTTGTCCGAGCTGGATCCGGGGCATGATCTCCCGGTTGGACAGTGAGTACAAGGTCACCTTGTTGTCTGTCGACGCCTCCGCGGAAGAGGAGCGCGAGCTGACCGTCGGCAAAAAGACTGTCAGATGGATCCCGACAAATCTGTGGAAAAGCGCTGCGCTGTTTGCGACAGTCGCCGCAAAAGAGAGCGCCGATGTGATCGTCCTTTTCGGTACGGAAAGCAGAAATTCCTACGACGCGCTTCAGCTTTGCCAAGCCGCCGGACTGCTGGATAAGACCGTGATGTTCGCTCAGGGCATGGCGAAAGCCTGCGCCGTCCACTATGCGGAGGGCGTTCCCGCAAAGGTGATCGGACGCTGGACGTTCCGGGATTTTCTCAGACGGACGAATATCCGCCGTGAGCAGCAGATGATGGAGGCGCGCGCAGCCGACGAAAGACAGATCATCACCACCGCGCGGCATTTTATCGGCAGAACCACCATGGACAAGGCGATCATCAGGATGTACCATCCCGACGCCTCCTATTATAAGTGCAACGACGTATTGCGCGGCGCGTTCTACGAGGGCGTATGGCAGTATGAGCGCTGCAAAAAGCACAGGATCTTTATCAGCCAGTATTACTATCCGCTCAAGGGTTTTCATTACCTGCTGGAGGCGGCGTCGATGCTGAAGGATAAGTATCCGGATCTCACGATCGCGGCGGCGGGCTATAATCCGATCCGTCAGTCGACCGTCAAAAAAGAGATGAAAGACAGCTCCTATATCCGCTGGATCAAGTCGCTGATCCTTCGATACGGGCTGCAGAACAATATTGAGCTGTTAGGCGAGCTCAACGAAGAGCAAATGAAGGAAGAGTACCTCAAGGCAAATGTCTTTGTTCTGCCTTCGACCATAGAGAATTCGCCCAACTCCCTTGCCGAGGCGATGATGCTCGGCGTACCGTGCGTTGCTTCCGACGTCGGCGGTGTTTCCGATTTTGCCGATCACCGACAGGACGCCTATCTCTATCCCGCTTCCGCGACCTATCTGCTGGCATATTATCTGGATACGCTGTTTGCCGATCCCGCAGCAGCCGCTCAGATCGGCGCA
>CACZAW010000146.1 GCA_902779225.1 uncultured Ruminococcus sp.
ATCGGGTTCCACGCGTTTAATCGATGCGATATGCTGAAGACCGTGAATTACGCGGGAACGAAAGAACAGTGGGAGAGCGTCGGGATCGACGAGGGGAACGATCCGATCCTGAATGCGAACGTCGTTTTCAAATACGCCGATCCCGCGCGGCTTCTCGCCTACCGCGACGCCGAGCACACTCAGCCGATCGAGGGCGACTTCACTCCCGGCGAGAAGGTGTACTACGCCATAGAATGCGCTCCGGGATGTTTCGCGACGAAACTGCGCATCGACAACACGTCGTATATCGACGGCGAGTGCTTCATCCCCGGAGAGGGCGCGCTTGACATAAAGTTCACCTACTACCTCGCGGGCGATATAAAGAGCGACGGCAAGGTCAATTCACAGGACGTGAGGGTGCTTCTCAAGTGGCTCGTCAACGACACCCCGACCTTCTGGGAGAACTACGGGAGTATATATCTCGACTTCAACCGCGACGGCAAGACAAACTCGAAGGACGTGATCGCGCTGATGAAGCAGATCGTCGGCGGCAAGTCGATCCACGGCGGCGTGCAGGAGAATATCACCGGCGTCCGCGCCGCGACCGCTCTCGGCGACGCGCTTTTCGGCGCGGGAGCCAAGTGGAATTACAGTTACGACGGGTTTGCTTATCACTGGCTCGGAACGATACCCGCGGAAAAACCGTACGAGGGCAAAGAGTGCGGGTACTATACCGTCATAAAGGACAAAGCGGAGCTCGAGGCGCTCTTTGACGGCGTCGCGGAGCCGACCGACGGCGAAAAAGAGTTCATGGCGTCGCCCGAGGAGTATCTCGCGTCGGTCACGGACGATACCTTCGCCGACCGCACGCTCGTGTACGTTTCGCTCGGCTCGCACGAGGGCGCGATCAGCTTCGACGGCGCGGACTTCGTGAACGGGACGCTCGTTCCGCGGATCTCCGTATACGGAGGGTACCCTGGGTTCGGCTGCGATCCGTACACGGAGCATTTCATGATCATCGCCTTCGATAAGCTCCCGGACGGTCAGCCGATCTCGCCGCAGATAAACCTGAATTACCCCATGTAAACGCTGCGAAAACAGAATACTTCGCCCCGGTCTCCGGGGCGTTTTTGCACCGTTTTGCAAACTCTCGCCGCCGCGCCGCCCCGCGCTCATATGTCGCCGCAACCCCGATCATCCGCCCTCCCCGTGTCGCCCTCGCCCCGCGCCGCATACACTGAATGAGAGACCATACGAAAGAAGGTGTTTCAATGCTTTCAGACGAAAATAAGCGCGTCGCCCCGACCGCGCCGGGCGATCCATCCGGCGGCGAAGAGACAAACGGCGCGACCGGCTCTCTTCGCGACGACCCAGCCGTCGCTGACGGTAGCTACAGCCGTATTGGAGCTTGACCAGCTGACGCCGGAGGACTTGGTGCGCAGCAGGAGTGTTTTTCCGGCGGGCATAGACGCCGTCGTGTTGGAGATATGCACATAGCTACCGCTGATAACGGTGATATAGCACGTCGCCGTCTTATTGGAAGCCTTCGCGGTGATCACCGCTGAGCCGGCGCCGACGCCATACACGATGCCGACAGACGACACGGTTGCAACGTTCTTATTGGAACTGCTGTAGGTGATCGTGCCGTTCGAGCTGCCGAACAGCTGATAATAACAGCCTTTAAAAACCGTCGCAGACGAAGGCGACAAAGAGAGCGTTGTTGCTGTGGGAGCAGGAGCAGGAGCGGTGGTGGGCGCTGTTGTCGCAGCGGGAGCCATAGGCGCCTGATAGGTTTTTGAGGTGACCGTGACCTTACATACCGCTTTACGGTTGGTCTTTGTATCAAGAGCCGTTATGTTTGCCGTACCTGCTTTAAGAGCGGTGATAACACCGGTTGTCGCAACGACCTTAACGACCGCCGTATTGGAAGAAGTGAATTTCATGGTCGAGATCGAAGCGTTTGTACCGGCATCAAAGGCGATCAATTTGTATTCCTGATTGATATCGAGCGTCAGCGCGGTCTTATTCAAAAACATATTTGCGACTGCGCCGGTTTCGGCGAGCTCAACGTCGCTTTTAGACGCGGGCGCCTCATCCTCTTCGATCTGATCGGTGGCATGCGCAGGGAAACAGAATATCACACCGAACAAAATCGTCATTACCGTCAATAACGAGATGATCTTAGCTGATTTTCCGGATAATCCGAGCATAATTCCACTCCTTATAGAATATGTGATACTTTATTGTACAATATATTGTGTCGAAATTCAATTGATGTTACAGTTTTGTATTCTTATTCAGCTTTTGACGCCATTTCAGCAGGTAAATGGTTACAAGCTTTGTAATACAATAGTCGTACAGGACAAAAAACACATTACCGAAGAGTAAAAAGATCACCGGAAGCTGCAAGCCGAACAGGTAGTAGCTCTCTTCGGGGATCGACAACAGATTGACGGCGATGAAGAACGCGGCGATCATACAGGCGTTAAAGACCGCCAGCTTGACGATATACTGGACGACCTTGTTCGCGATACGTTCGATCAGACTTTTCAGGATCGGATAGAACCCGAAAAACGCCGTATACATCAGCGCCGCTTCTTTATCGGAAACGATCAGAAAGGATAACAGCGCGGTCGCGGCAAAAACCGAAACCGCAAAGCCGTAGCCGATCTCAATGACGATAACGGCCAGCAGCATACCCGCAAAAGCGGGAAACGCAAATGTTCCGAAGGGGATCACCGTCGTCAGAAGCATCAACACAAGACTGACGGCTGCGATCGCTCCTCCGAGGGAAATCTTTAGGGACGTTTTCATATCGTCAGCATCCGCGCATACAGTTGCACAGGCAGTTGGTGCAGTAAACCGCGGCGCAGATATCGCAGCAATTGCAATCCTGACCGTTGCCGGCGGTATTATATCCGGGATTGTTGTTCGCACGGCGATTGTTCATGTTGTTCAGCACCGCGTTGTACTCGGGATTGCCGGGATCCATGCTGTGGGCGCGCTGGAAATAATTGTAAGCCTGATCGCTCCAACCTCTGCGCGAATAGACCATGCCCATCAAAAAGTACCATTCGGCATTTCTTCTTTCGGCAGATACGCCGTTGAGCAGCTCGGTTGCGTCGTCCAGTCTGCCCTCCATAATATACTTACGCACATCGGGAAAAGAACTGGCAGAAGTATTCGAGTTAAAGGAATCGCTCTTTCCCCCATTGCGTCGCTCCTCACAGATCGCGTCGTACGCGGCGTTGATCTCCTTCATCTTCTCTTCCGCGAGATCGGACAACGGGTTATCCGCATAGTTGTCGGGATGATACTTTTTCGCAAGCTCACGATACGCGCGCTTGATCTCTTCATCGGTGGCGTTTTGCGAAACGCCTAAAACTTCATAAGGATTGTTCATAGATAACTCCTAACTACTTGGTTCGTTCTCATATTTTTGGATTATTTCTTTTTGGATATTCACACATGAGGACGTCAGTACATTCATGATGATACTGTCAAAAATCCCTTCATCCAACAGCTTGTACGACAGTAAGGATTCAGAAAGGCAGTGATTTAGCGTCGGCGTCAGATATTCCGCAATATGATCGCCGTGATCGCTCAGCGCAAAAGGATTGAAGCTTCCGTGCTTGACGTCATCCTCATAATCATCCGCCGCATCGATCAGATAGATCCATCTGCCGAAATAATATCCGAACGCAGATAAGATCCGCTTAACCTTTTGAGGTTCCTGATTTGTCCGCAGCTTCACCTCATCGGGGATCAGTCCGCAGACCTGCGACAACATTTTAGCCGTCGGATCCGCCGCCATATCAAGACAGCAATCCGGATCCGCCTCCGCAGATAATTGTTCCTCAGACATCGTCTTGAGGATCTCTACGATCTGGGGATACTTCTTTTCGCATTTCCGCCGCCATGAAGCAAAGAACGGCTGGATCATCCTGTACCCGATCCGTTTATACCAAGGTGAATCGGCAAGATTGTCGATCAGCTTGTAATAGGCGGAGGAAACGGACAACGCCGCCGCTAAGGATAACGCTTTTGATTCGGTTTGTGCGTACACACATTTTTTCAAGGGGTTGAAGCGGCATCTGCCGGAGCAAAAGGTCGGATCATTTTCGGCGAGCGACAGGATCAGCATCGCATAAAAGGTGCAGTCATAGCTGAGGATAAAGCGCGAAAAAACGGAATAATCCTTCCCCATCTGCTTGCACAGCGCACAATAAATCGACTGATAGGTATCATATTCTTTGCCGAGCAAATTCGCCCGATCGACCTTTACATAGCCAAACAAATCCAATCTCCCCCATATTATCTCATATTGTAGCACATGAACCGATTGCATAGTTGAACAAAATATTAATTTTGCCCGAAATCATGTTGTATTTCATCATATAAGGGGCTATAATAGAAGCAATTCTGATACAAAACAGGTGTAACATGAACGTATATGATTTTGACAACACCATATATCGCGGCGATTCCACCCGCGATTTTGTGAAATATTGTATGAAAAAGCATCCGAAAGCGCTGCTGTATCTCCCCTATATCGGCTATGCGACGATCCGTTATTATCTCTTTCATATCGGCAACAAAACGCAGTTCAAAGAGAAAATGTATCGCTTTCTGAAAGCGTGCGACGCCGAGAATGACGTTGAGGTGTTTTGGTCGACACATATCCAAAATATTAAGGAGTTTTACCGGAAGATCCACCGCGATGACGATCTGATCATATCGGCGTCGCCCGAATTCTTACTAAAGCCGCTGGAAAACAAGCTGCATATCACCGTGATTGCATCCCGCGTATCGCCCCTTGACGGCACAACAACCGGCTTGAACTGTTACCACAGCGAAAAGGTTCGCCGCTTTTGCGAATACCTGCCCGACGGTACGATCGAGGCGTTTTACTCCGACAGCTATTCCGATGAGCCGCTGGCTTTGCTTGCCGAAAAAGCCTATATCGTCAAGGACGAAATGCTGATACCGTGGGATT
>CACZAW010000147.1 GCA_902779225.1 uncultured Ruminococcus sp.
GCGGCAAAACCACAGTTAACCCTGACGGGTTAACGAGGATTTTAACAAAGAGCGGGCGGAAATTTGCCCGTCAAAACCGCGTTCGGATTTATTATCGGATGGCTAGGCGCCGGTTAAACCGGACTCTCTGATTTCGTCGTCAGAATACGCTTTTCCTTTCTCGTTTACTTTTGCGGCTTTCTTAGCAATGTGTTCTCTGATGACGCGCATGAACTTTTCGCCGTAGCGATCCAGCTTTGTTTGCGTGACGCCGCTGATTTGCAAGAACTCTTTTTCGCTCACCGGCAATTTCTCGCACATTTCTCTGAGTGACTTCTCTGAGAAAATCACATATGCCGGAACACCGCGCTTCTTTGCTATCATTAATCTGACGACCAGCAGCGCGTTATACAGCGCGTTGTCAGATTTCGATATCGGAGTGATTGCAAGCGCTGAAACAGGCTCTTTGAATCTGGACTTGGTTTCCGGTTTTGCTTGTATACGCGTAGATGATGTAGGCCGATATTGAATCGTTAAGCAATTAGAGCACATTTTGCATTTTGCTTTACTGTCATCGCCGAAATATCGCAGCATGAACGAGCGCAGGCATCCGCGTGTTTTGCAGTAAGCGATCATACGGTCAAGTCGCTCATACTCTTTCTGCTTGAATATCTCGAACTGTTCGTCGGTCAGTTCCTCGTTTCTTTCCATATGACTGATGAAGTAACGGCAAATGCGAATGTCATCATCATCCCAAAGCAAAGTACACTCGGCATACTCACCGTCGCGACCCGCTCGCCCCGCTTCCTGATAATAGCTCTCCAGATTCTTCGGCATATTATGATGAATGACAAAGCGCACATCCGATTTATCGATACCCATTCCGAAGGCATTGGTCGCTACCATAATGCGCTTGCGATCGTAAACAAAGTCGTCTTGGTTCTGTCTGCGTTCTTCGTCGAGCAATCCGGCGTGATAGCGTGTAGCGGAAAAGCCCAGCTCACATAGATAATCACAGACTTCTTCCACCTTTTTACGAGTGGAGCAGTAAACGATACCGGATTTGTTTTTATTGGCAGTCACTAATGATTTGAGCCGCTGCTGCTTATCATAGGCGCGAAACACGGAAAAGAACAGATTCGGTCTGTCAAAACCGGTTGTCACTTCATAGGGATTGTTCAAACGGAGCAAATGAATGATATCCTGTTTGACCTTTGATGTAGCGGTTGCCGTAAACGCTCCAACGACAGGTCGCTTCGGAAGATCAGCGATAAATTGAGCGATATTCAGATAACCGGGTCTGAAATCCTGACCCCATTGAGAAACACAATGCGCTTCATCCACAGCGATCATAGAAATGTTGATTTGCTTGACTGCATCCATAAAACGCTGTGACGTTAGCCTTTCTGGCGCAACATAGATAATCTTATATATGCCTTTTGACATATTCGAAAGCGCTTTGTCGAATTGTTTATCTGTCAGCGAGCGGTTCAGATAAGCGCCTCTGATACCTTGAGCAGTCAGGGCATTCACCTGATCCTTCATCAAGGAAACTAACGGTGAAATGACAAGCGTTATCCCATCCATCACCAAAGCAGGAACCTGATAGCACAATGATTTCCCTGCTCCGGTAGGCATGATTGCCAATATATCTTGCCCCGACAGCAGTTTATCAATGATTTCTTCTTGTCCCTGTCTGAAAGAAGAATACCCGAAGTACTGCATTAAAACGCTTTGGGGATCTTTTGTATCTGTTACGAGATTTGCCATGATGTGCCTCTTTACGATAATATGTTCGACTTAACTTACATTTATTATACGATTAGAATATATGTTTGTCAACGGACAAATATATAAACAACGGCTGATGCAACCGTAAGACTGCACCAGCCGTTGTTCTTATACTATATAGATCAATTTGTTACATACGATTTCTTTTATCATATAACATCTGTCAACAAGCTGTCAACTTCGCTTTGATATACTGTAATCACAGTCAAAGAGAAAAGCGGTTGAGATTACCACGTCGCTTTCGCTCCTCGTAATGACAATTGAAAGGAGATCATCAAAATGAAAAACTTATTCAACTCAAACAAAACCAATACAAACACCATCGACACAACAAACAATACAAAAGGAGTGATTAGGCAGTTCGAAAACTGCCTATTACTGGTTGCAGGGGGTTACGGAGACCTTTCCTCACGACCCAAAAAGAAAACCCTCCTCCACGCAGGAGAAGGATTTTTGGTTGCGGGGGTGGGACTTGAACCTCACGACCTCCGGGTTATGAGCCCGACGAGCTACCAACTGCTCCACCCCGCGATATATGCCTTTCAGCCTCTATATGGTACCACTGTTTTTGCCTTTTGTCAAGGGCGAAAGCTGTCGAGCGGAGCATATGCGTTTCTTTTTGTAAAAACTATGCAAAAAGAGCAGGCATATTGATTGACAAGTTAGCGTTTTGTAATACCCGTCTTTTGTTTTTCGACTTGCGGAAGGCGTCGCGCAGCAGCTTTTCCTTATTGCATAACACAAAAAACTGTGATATACTAACTATAACTGCGAATATGCAATCATGACCACGGAAGGTGATTAATATGTGTGAGAAAAAGACATTCTACATTACGACCCCGATCTATTACCCCTCGGGTAATCCCCATATCGGGCATACCTATACCACCGTCGCGTGCGACTCTATCGCGCGCTACAAGCGGATGCAGGGCTATGACGTCATGTTCCTGACCGGTACCGACGAGCATGGTCAGAAGATCGAAGAAAAGGCGAAGGAGCGCGGCATCACCCCGAAGCAGTACGTTGATGAGATCGTCGCGATCTTCAAAAAGCTCTGGGAGTACATGAACATTGACTATGACCGTTATATCCGCACCACAGACGATTATCATGTCGAGAGCGTGCAGAAGATCTTCAAGGAGCTGTACGACCGCGGCTATATCTACAAGGGCGAGTACAAGGGCAAGTATTGCACGCCTTGCGAGAGCTTCTGGACGGAGTCGCAGCTGGTCGACGGCAAATGTCCCGACTGCGGCCGCGAGGTCGTCGAAGCATCTGAGGAAGCCTACTTCATGAAGATGGCGCCCTTTGCCGAGCGCATCGAAAAGCTCCTGACCGAGACCGACTATCTGCGCCCGAAGACCCGCGCCGTCGAGCTGGTCAACAATTTCCTGCAGCCCTCCGTTGACGAGAACGGAAACAAGACTTACGGACTGGAAGACCTCTGCGTATCGCGCACGAGCTTCTCTTGGGGCGTGCCGGTCACCTTCGATCCCGGTCATGTCGTCTATGTCTGGATCGATGCGCTGTCGAACTACATCACCGCGCTCGGCTATGAGAACGGCGCGTTCGACGACTACAAGACCTACTGGCCCGCCGATGTGCATATGGTCGCGAAGGACATCATGCGCTTCCATGCGATCATCTGGCCCGCGATGCTGATGGGTCTGGAACAGCCCCTGCCGAAGCATCTTGCCGTACACGGCTGGATCACCTTTAACGGTCAGAAGATGTCAAAATCCTTAGGCAACGTGGTCGATCCGTTTATCCTCGGCGAACGCTACGGCGTAGACGCGATCCGTTACCACATCATGCGCGAGATGGCGCTCGGCGCGGATAGCTCGTTCTCAAATGAGATCATGATCAACCGTATCAACTCCGACCTTGCGAACGGACTGGGCAACCTTGTCAGCCGTACCGTCGCGATGATCGACAAGTATTTCGGCGGCACCCTTCCGACCGACCGCGAAGCAGGCGAATTCGACGACGACCTGATCGCTACCGCTGCGGCGCTGAAAGCCAAGGTCGATAATTATGTGGAGAATACCCAGCTGAATCTTGCGCTCGAAGAGATCTTCAAGGTCGTTTCCCGCGCGAACAAATATATCGACGAGACCACCCCGTGGATTCTCGGCAAGGATGACAGCAAGAAGGCGCGCCTTGCGACCGTTCTGTATAACCTGCTCGAGAGCATCCGTATCGCGTCGACCCTGCTGTCTGCGTTCATGCCCTCGACAATGCCGAAGGTGTTTGAGCAGATCGGCGCCGTGGAGTATGCGACATATGAGAATGCCGACAAATTCGGCGTTCTGCCGCTCGATACCACCGTCAAGAGAGGCGAGGCGATCTTCCCGCGCATCGACGTCGAGAAGGAGATCGACGAGCTGAACGCGATCATCAAAAACAACGAGCCGAAAGAAGAACCTGCGGTCGAGATCGCGCCCCATAAGGACGAGATCGTGTTCGACGACTTTGAAAAGGTCGAGATGCGCGTCGGCAAGGTGCTTGCCTGCGAAAAGGTGAAGAAGTCCAAGAAGCTGTTGAAGTTCACCCTTGACGACGGCTTCGGCGAGAGGACGATCCTCTCCGGTATCGCCGAGTATTACGAGCCGGACGAGCTGGTCGGCAAGAACCTCGCCTTTGTCGCGAACCTCGCGCCCCGCAAGATGATGGGGATCGAGAGCCAGGGCATGATCCTCTCCGCCGAGTACGACGGAAAGCTCCGCGTCGTGATCATCGACGACGAGATCAAGCCGGGCGGCAGTCTTGTTTAATGAGGAATGAGGAATTAGGAGTTGAGGGCGGGCAAGCCCGCACCCGAATGAAATATCAGGGAGGAGTTACAAGGCTGTACTCCTCCCTTTGAGGTTTATTATGTTGAGTAACATTTTTGACGCTCATGCGCACTATGATGACAAATGGTTTGACGAGGATCGGGAAAGCCTGTTATCCGCCATGCCCGGAAACGGAGTTTCTTTTATTGTCAATGCAGCCGTGGATATTTCGACGGCACATACCGCGATCGGATATGCGGAGAAATACGATTTCATGTACGCCTGCGCGGGGATCCATCCCGAAAATCTTGAGGGGCTTGCAGATGATTATCTTGAGCAGTTGGCGGCGCTGTATAAGCACCCGAAGGTGCTCGCGATCGGCGAGATCGGGCTCGACTACCATTGGGATATCCCG
>CACZAW010000148.1 GCA_902779225.1 uncultured Ruminococcus sp.
GTGTGCAATATGCAGTACACCTCCGGCACCACCGGCTTCCCCAAGGGCGTCATGCTGACCCATTACAATATCGTCAACAACGGCAAAAATATCGGCGACCGCATGGATCTGTCCACCGCGGACCGCATGATGATCCAGGTGCCGATGTTCCACTGCTTCGGCATGGTGCTCGCGATGACCGCCTCCATGACCCACGGCGCTACCGTACTGCCTCTGCCGTATTTCAGCCCCAAGCCCGCGCTTGCTTGTATCAACAACGAGCATATCACCGCCTTCCACGGCGTTCCGACGATGTTTATCTCGATGCTCGAGCATCCCGATTTTCCCAAGACCGACTTCTCCTATATGCGCACCGGCATCATGGCGGGCTCGCCCTGTCCGATCGACAAGATGCGCGAGGTTGTCGATAAAATGCACATGACCGAGATCACCATCGTCTACGGTCAGACCGAAGCCTCTCCCGGCTGCACCATGAGCACGACCACCGATTCTATCGAGGTGCGCGTTGCGACCGTCGGCAAGGAGCTCCCCGAGATCGAGTGCAAGATCATCGATCCCGAGACCGGCGAGGAATGTCCTCCCAACGTCACCGGCGAATTCGTCGCCCGCGGCTACAACATCATGAAGGGCTATTACAAGATGCCCGAGGAGACCGCCAAGGCGATCGACAAGGACGGCTGGCTCCATACCGGCGACCTCGCCTGCAAAACCGAAGAGGGCTATTACAAGATCACCGGCAGACTGAAGGACATGATCATCCGCGGCGGCGAGAATATCTATCCCAAGGAGATCGAAGAATTCATCTATACCAACCCCAAGGTGTCCGACGTCCAGGTCATCGGCGTTCCGGATGAGAACTACGGCGAAGAGATCATGGCGTGCGTCATCCTCAAGGAGGGCGAGACCATGACCGAGCAGGAGATGAAGGACTTCATCGCCGCCAGCATGGCGCGCCATAAGGTGCCGCGCTACGTCGATTTTGTCAAAGCGTTCCCGATGAACGCGGCTGGCAAGATCCTCAAATATAAGATGCGCGAGGACGCCGTCGAAAAGCTCGGGCTCCAAAAGGCGGCAAGCGTGGTGACAGCCTGATGAAAAACGGTTATTTTGTCATCGATTCCCATTGTCATATCTATCCCGAAAAGATCGCCGCAAAGGCGGTCGCGGGTACAGATAAATTCTACGATACAGTCGCGGCGTGTCTCGGCACCCCCGCCGATCTGCTCAGCGTGAATGAGCAGGCGGGCGTCGACCACAGTATCGTCCAGTCGGTCGCGACGACGCCGAAGCAGGTGCAGTCGATCAACGAATTCATCGCGGCGACGGTCAATGCCGCACCCGATCGCCTGACAGGTCTCGGCACCCTCCATCCCAACAGCGACGACCTGCGCGGCGATGTGGAGCATCTGATCTCTCTCGGGCTCAAGGGCGTCAAGCTCCATCCCGATATCCAGAACTTCAAGGTCGACGATTACCGCTGTCTGAAGATCTATGAGCTGTGCGAAGAATTCGGGCTTCCGATCCTCATGCATACCGGCGACAAGCGCTATGATAACTCCAACCCCAACCGTCTGATCCCGATCCTCGAGATCTACGACAAGCTGGTGATCATCGGCGCGCATTTCGGCGGCTGGTCGATCTGGGAAGAGGCGAGCCATGTCCTCTGCGATATCCCGAACCTTTACGTCGACTGCTCTTCCTCCATGCCGTGGATCTCGGATGAAAAAACCGTCGAGATCATCCGCCGTTACGGAGCACAGCGCGTGCTTTTCGGCACCGATTATCCGATGTGGTCGCCGGTCAAAGAGCTGGATCGTTTTATGACGCTCCCGCTGACCGACGAAGAAAAGCGCATCATCCTCAGCGAGAATGTCAAAAAGGTATATGAATTGAATATATGAAAAACGCCGCTGGTTCTACAGCGGTATTTTTCTTTTAAGGAATAAAACTGTAACTTGACTGTAACTGTGAATTGAGGTAAAATTAATATGTATATTTGCACGTGAAAGGAGGAAGAAGATGTGAAAAAACGTGCTGTCGCGATCCGCAAAAACATCGTCAATGTTTGCATTCTGGCGGCGCTGGTCGGCGTGACCTTCTTTGTTATCTTCAATAATAACGACGGTTTCAGCATCAATTCCGTCATGGATTTCGTCAGCGATATCCATCTTCCTTTCCTGATCGGCGCATTCCTTTGCATGATCATGAATATCGGCTTCAAAGGGCTTTCCATCAGGGTGCTGTCGCGTGCGCTCGGCTATCGCAGGAGCCTTCTCAGCAACTATTCCTACGCGTCCGCCGATATCTATTTTTCGGCGATCACCCCCTCCGCGACCGGCGGTCAGCCGGCTTCGGCGTATTATATGGTCAAGGACGATATCCCGCTTTCCCATACGACGGCGATCCTGTCCGTCAACCTTTTTATGTACACTGCGTCACTGATCGTCCTTGCATTGATCACGTTTATTCTGCGGCCCTCGCTGTTTTTTAACCTCGAGTCATGGGTAGTCAAGGCGTGTATCATCGTCGGCTTGCTGGTACAGCTTTTGTTCTTGACGATATATCTTTTGATCATGTTTTCCGAAAAGGCGGTCATCAGGATCGCGACATGGCTGATCAATATTCTGGCATTCCTGCATATCATCAAGCATAAGCGCGAGTATCTCAGCAGAGTCAACGCCTCCGTCAAGCGCTTCAAAAATTCCGTTTTACTCTTGAAAAACCGGAAAAAAGCGCTGGTCGCATCCTTCCTGCTGAACTTTTCCGAGCGTATCATATATATCTCCATCGGCGTGCTGGTGTTTTACGGCGCGATGTACAACATCCCCGAGTTAGCCGGAACCAAGGTCGACGTCCTCGACGTCTACGCGCTGGAGGCGTATTGCTGGTTCGGCGCCTATTGCGTGCCGCTGCCCGGCGCTGTCGGAGCGAGCGAAGCGATCTTCACCAGCGTCTTTGCTATGATCATCAACAGCCATGTGCTGCTCAGCGCGACCATGGTCACCACCCGCAGCATCAACTTTTATATCATGATGATCTTCGCCGGTATTGTGACCCTGATCCACCATATGCGCGTCAAGTACCGCGAGCATAAAGTCAAAACTACGCCGTCAGCCAAAACAGATTAGTATTTATCAGATCTGCGATTGACGGAAGAATTCGTTTGAGGTGATTTCCTGTGAAAAAAAACATTTGTTTCCTGTTATCGGCTTTATTGATCGGCGCAGTCGTTTTGTCTGCATCTGCCGATGCAAATCCCGATCATGCCCCCTTGATAACCGCTGAAGAGGCGATCGCGCAATATGAGGCGGCGACCGGCGAACCCGTTGCGACCCATAAGTATTATTTCCAGATGCCCGACGGCAAGCTCGGTATGCGCGACGATCAGGGTGAGCCTAATGAAAGCTGGTACAATGCGTTTGACCACGGCGCCTGTATCTATTGGTGGGGCGATGTTCCCTGCGGGTGCAGCGCATCCGACTGGCCGGGCTACAGCGGGACTGTCGAGGACAACGATCAGCATATCTATTCCGCCGATGTACCTGCTGATGTCATCAATATTATCTGGAACAACGGCGTATTTCTTACGCCTGATTCTCAGCAAGCATACGATCCCAACATTTGTCAGACGACCAACATTCCCTGTGAGTATGCAGAGCCCGGAGAATTCGATACCATGCCGGAGGGCTGTGACAGCTTTGATGAATGCATTTTTATATTGCAGCCTTACGTCGAATATCACAGCGAATTGCATAACAAGATGTTTGACGGCACATGGTACTTCTACTACGGCGACGGCTGTTACGGAATGTACGCAGAAAACTCGCCGAACTTCAAGAGCGTCGAAGAAAACTGCTGCAATCCCGATCATTTTGACGCCGAAGGCAACCATATCGGCTATGCTTCCGAGACAGTCGAACGCGGCGATTATGATAAGGACGGCGATATCACCATTATCGACGCAACCCGCGCACAGCGGATCCTTGCAGAGCTGACGCCGCGTCCGTCAGAATCCTTTTTGCGGTCGGTCGACGCCGACGGCGACAAAGAGCTGACCATCATGGACGCGACCCGTATCCAGAATGTTGTCGCGTTGCTGATGACGATGGACGGCTTACGGCTGGAGGAATACGAGCTGCCTCCGGTGCGATAAATAACAACCTGAAAACATAAAAGCAAAACCGCCCTTTTGGGGCGGCTTTGCTTTTTTAAGGAGTAGAAAACTGAAGAAAACAAACAATGCAATTCGTTTGTAGGAATAATCAAAATACAAAGAATCCCAGTATGCCGATCAGGATGCCGATCGCGGCGCCGCTGATGACGTCTCTGACAAAATGAACGCCGGCAAGCACGCGGGTCACGGCTATCGCCGTCGCGACGACCAGCATGATGATACCCAGACTTGACTGGATATACAGGAACGCCATCGCGATAATAAACGCCGATACGGTGTGGCGCGAGGGAAAGCTCTTGCCCTTCGTCGCCTTATGCACGACCGGTGTGTAGTCGTATTTTTCATAAGGACGCTGCGCGTTGATCAAAGCGCGCACGACCGTCACAACGATAAAGGTACCAAGCGGGATCAGTGTGAACCGCAGGAACACCTCGCTCGTAAAACCTTCGTTGATCGCCAGCGCGATGATCTGCACCGGGTAAAAGATATACATCACAAGCGGCAGAACATCGTGCAGTGCCTTAATGGTGGTTGAGCGCTTTTTCGTCTGAGAAAAGTATTCGCTCATATTTTTGTATTGAACGCCGTTCATTCCGCCACTTCCTTTCAAATCATTTTTGCAAATCTTTACTGTGGTTTCATCTTACCAGAGAAAAGTGAAGGTTACATCAACAAAAAATGACCAATTTATTAACATTCTATGACAAATGGTAAAAACTGTGAACAGTGTTTGAACTATAT
>CACZAW010000149.1 GCA_902779225.1 uncultured Ruminococcus sp.
CGCTCTTCAACTGTATCTGCACAGATCATCTCGCGGAAAGCAGCGATACGGTCGCCTTCGAAGAACATATGCTCGGTACGGCAGAGACCGATACCCTCGGCGCCCAGCTCACGAGCCTTCTTCGCGTCGGCGGGTGTGTCGGCATTGGTGCGAACCTTCATGGTTCTGTATTTGTCGGCCCAAGCCATAACGCGGCCGAACTCACCGGCGATCTTAGCGTCAACGGTGGGGATGATACCGTCATAGATGTTACCGGTAGTACCGTCGATGGAGATATAGTCGCCCTCGGTAAAGGTCTTGCCTGCGAGGGTGAATTTCTTGTTAGCCTCGTCCATAACGATGTCGGAGCAGCCGGATACGCAGCAGGTACCCATACCGCGGGCAACAACAGCCGCGTGAGAGGTCATACCGCCGCGAACGGTCAGGATGCCCTGAGCAGCCTTCATGCCTTCGATATCCTCGGGAGAGGTCTCAAGACGGACGAGAACGACCTTTTCGCCTGCGCCGCCCTGTTCCTTAGCGTCCTCAGCGGTGAAGACAACTTTACCGCAAGCAGCGCCGGGAGATGCGCCGAGGCCCTTGCCCATGGGGGTAGCAGCCTTCAGAGCAGCAGCGTCAAACTGCGGATGCAGCAGGGTGTCGAGGTTACGGGGATCGATCATCAGAACAGCTTCCTGCTCGGTTCTCATACCCTCGTCAACGAGGTCGCAAGCGATCTTCAGAGCCGCCTGAGCGGTACGCTTGCCGTTACGGGTCTGGAGCATATAGAGCTTGCCGTGCTCGACGGTGAACTCCATATCCTGCATATCTCTGTAGTGATTTTCCAGTGTCTTGCAAACCTCTGTGAACTGAGCGAAAGCCTCGGGGAACTTCTGCTCCATCTCGGAGATGTGCATGGGGGTACGAACGCCAGCAACGACGTCTTCGCCCTGCGCGTTGGTCAGGAACTCACCGAAGAGGCCCTTATCGCCGGTCGCGGGGTCGCGGGTGAACGCAACGCCGGTACCGCAATCGTCGCCCATGTTGCCGAACGCCATAGACTGGACGTTAACGGCGGTGCCCCAGCTGTAGGGGATATCGTTGTCGCGGCGATAAACGTTCGCTCTGGGGTTGTCCCAGGAACGGAAAACAGCCTTGACAGCGCCCATGAGCTGCTCCTTGGGATCGGTCGGGAAATCCTCGCCGATCTTCGACTTATACTCAGCCTTGAACTGCTCAGCCAGCTCCTTGAGATCTTCGGCGGTCAGCTCGACGTCCTGCTTGACGCCGCGGTCAGCCTTCATCTCGTCGATCAGCTCTTCAAAATACTTCTTGCCGACTTCCATAACAACGTCGGAATACATCTGGATAAATCTTCTGTAGCAGTCATAAGCCCAGCGGGGGTTGCCGCTCTGCTCGGCGATGGTCTCGACAACCTCTTCGTTAAGACCGAGGTTGAGGATGGTATCCATCATACCGGGCATGGAAGCGCGAGCGCCGGAACGGACGGAAACGAGAAGCGGGTTCTCCTTATCGCCGAACTTCTTGCCGGTGATCTCTTCCATCTTGCCGATATACTCGTTGATCTGTGCCTGGATCTCAGGGTTGATCTGACGGCCGTCCTCATAATACTGGGTACAAGCCTC
Organism: uncultured Ruminococcus sp.; assembly: GCA_902779225.1. Classification (GTDB taxonomy): domain Bacteria; phylum Bacillota; class Clostridia; order Oscillospirales; family Acutalibacteraceae; genus Ruminococcoides. The sequence continues at coordinate 1,626 of CACZAW010000149.1, forward strand.
TGTGGTGATGGTAAAGCCCTGAGGAACGGGCAGACCGATGTTGGTCATCTCAGCGAGGTTAGCACCCTTACCGCCGAGAAGCTCTCTCATGTCAGCGTTACCTTCGGTAAAAAGGTATACAAACTTCTTGCTCATTGGAATCTCCTCCTAAAATTTGATATCGTATCTGCCGCGCCGAAGCGGTAAAAATCCACCGGATTTTGCCATGAATTTCCAGCCGCAAAAACGCCGCATACATATACAATGTGATTATAACAAAACCCGCCGAAAATTTCCATATCTTATTAGAAAAAAAGTTATAAAAGAAAGAAATTTTTTTAACCATTTTGAAAGAGTTTTTATGAATAATGAACGAATTGTAATTATTTTGTCATTTATCCTTGCAAATTTGCAAATATGTGCGATAATAAGGATAAGTGTTACTGCGCTCAAATGCAGAAAATCCGTTGCAGCAGGGCGGGCTGTATGCCGCTTTGCCGTGACATCTTTACGAGGTATATGATGAATAAATGTGCAGTTATCCTCGCCGGCGGCGAGGGAAAACGTATGAAATCCGATATTCCGAAGCCGATGAACGAGGTTCTCGGCAAGCCGATGCTCCGCTGGGTCATCGACGCCGTCAAAGAGGCGGGCGTCAACAGCATCTGCGTCGTCACCGGCTATAAGAAGGAAATCACCGAGGATTACCTGAAAAGCCTTTCCTTCCCCGTTGAGACCGTATACCAGCAAGAGAGGTTGGGCACCGGCCACGCGGTCATGATGGCGGAGGAATTCCTCAGACGCAACGTCGGCGACGTTGTCATCCTCTGCGGTGACGCTCCGTTTATGGACGCAGACACCATCCGCGACGCTCACAAACAGCACGCCGATGACGACTGCTCCGCTACGGTCATCTCCGCGATGCTGGACGATCCGACCGGCTATGGCAGGATCGTGCGCAACGACGACGGTTCCTTGAAAAGCATCGTCGAGCACAAGGAGGCAGACGAGGAGACCCTCAAGATCAAGGAGGTCAACTCCGGCGGCTACTGGTTCGACACAGAGGATCTGCTGTCTGTACTGGACGGCATCACCGCTAATAATTCTTCTAAAGAATATTATTTGCCCGATGCGTTGGATCTTTTGCTCAAAGCGGGCAAAAAGGTCGGCGCCTTTACGGCAAAATCCGCCGATACGGTTCTCGGCGCGAACGATCCGCAGCAGCTCGAGGAGCTGAATCAGATCGCGATCGCCAAAGGATATTGAAGAGCCTCCCTTTCCTAAGGGAGGTGGCTCTGTAGGAGCCGGAGGGTTGTCATAGCCTATCGGCAACCCCCGGTCGCTGACGCGACAGCCCCCTTAGGAAAGGGGGCCTGAAACCAGACTCCAAACCGCAAGGTTAAACATACACATTATTAACTTAATTCATTAATAGGGGGACACAAATGAATTCACACGGTAAGGACATTAAAATTTTTACGCTGAACTCCAACAAGCCCGTTGCGCATGGCATCGCAGAATGCTTAGGTATTCCGCTGGGCAAAAGCGACTGCGCTACCTTCTCCGACGGAGAGATTGCGGTATCTCTTCATGAATCGGTACGCGGCTCCGACTGCTTTATCGTACAGTCGACCTGCTCGCCCGTCAACGACAACCTGATGGAGCTTCTCATTATGATAGACGCAATGAAGAGAGCTTCCGCTTCTTCCATCACCGCGGTCGTACCGTACTTCGGCTATGCCAGACAGGATCGTAAGGCTAAGGCGCGCGATCCGATCTCGTCCAAGCTCGTCGCCGACCTGATCACCACCGCCGGCGCGGACAGACTGCTGACGATGGATCTGCACGCTGCTCAGATCCAGGGCTTCTTCAACATTCCCGTCGATCACCTTGTCGGCGCGCCGACCCTTGCCAAGCACATGAAGAAGATCGTCGACGGTCACGCCGATGAATTCGTCGTTGTCTCGCCCGACCTCGGCTCCGTTACCAGAGCCCGCAACTTTGCCGCTAAGATCGGCTGCCCCATCGCCATCATCGACAAGCGCAGACAGCGCGCGAATGTATCTGAGGTCATGAACATCATCGGTGAGGTCAAGGGCAAGAAGTGCATCCTCGTCGACGATATGATCGATACCGCCGGCACCCTCTGCAACGCGGCGAACGCCATCGTCCAGAAGGGCGGCGCGATCGAGGTCTATGCCTGCGCGTCCCACGCGGTTCTCTCCGGCCCCGCGATCGACCGCATCCGCGAGAGCGCGATCAAGGAATGCATCCTTCTCGATACCGTTCCCGTACCCGAGGAGAAGATGCTCGACAAGTTCACCATCCTCTCCACCGCTCCCCTGTGGGCGGAGGCGATCGAGAGGATCTATGAGGATAAGCCTGTATCGCCCATGTTCTTATAATTCCTTAGCAGAATTATAAAGCAGTTAAGAACTAAGAATTAAGAGTGAAGAGTTGTGGGGGGACTGCGTCCCGTCCTTGACTCTTCACTTTCACTATTCACTCTTCACAGAGAGGCAGTCCATGTTTTTTAAATCGAAACAATCCGGCAACAACAGCATAGAATATATCATCGTCGGTCTGGGGAATCCCGGACGTCAGTATGAGGGAACCCGCCATAACGCGGGCTTTATCGCCCTTAACTATCTGGCGGATCAACTGAATGTCAAGGTCAACCGGATCAAGTTCAAGTCGACGGTCGGCGAGGCGACGGTAGCAGGGCATCGCTGCCTGCTGATGAAGCCCTCCACCTTTATGAACCTCAGCGGTCAGGCGGTCACAGAGGCGATGCGCTTCTACAAGATACCGCCCGAAAAGGTCGTCATCCTCTGCGATGATATCAATCTGGACGTCGGCAAGATCCGCATCCGGCGCAAAGGCTCGGACGGCGGTCAGAACGGCGTTAAAAACATCATCTATCTGAGCGGTTCGGACGAGTTCCCGCGCATCAAGGTAGGTATCGGCAAAAAGCCGCATCCCGACTATGACCTGAAGGATTGGGTGCTGTCCCGCTTCAACGATAAAGACAAGCAGCTTCTCAAAGAGACCCTGCCGAAAATCGCCGATGCCGTCGGGCTGATCGTCTGCGACGACATCGACAGGGCGATGAATCAGTATAACTGAGTGGTCAGTGATCAGTGGTCAGTGGTTAGTAATCTACGATCTATGATCGGTTGATAATATTCACGCATTGAGGTAATCATGCACTTTCTAGACAGCGTTATCAGGGATACGAAGGAATTCCAAGCCCTTGATAATGCGATAAAAGAAAAATCCCGAGCGTTATTAGGGATACGAAGGAATTTCAAGCTCTTGATAATGCGATAAAAGAAAAATCCCGAGCTGCCGCCATCGGTCTCTCGGGCGTTCACAAAGCCAATATCATCGCTTCGCTCTGCCGGAACAACTCCGTCAGAGCCTTTTGTGCTGCCCAAAACGAGCAGGAGGCGCAGGTGCTGTGCAACGACCTGTGCGCGATGGGTATGCGCGCGATCGTCTACCCGAAAAAGGATTTCACCTACATCACCTCGCAGGTCAAATCCCATGAATATGAGCATCAGCGGCTGAACGTCCTCAGCCGGATGGCAAGCGGCGGCTATGACGTTGTGATCGCGACGCTTGACGCGGCGACGCAGTTTACGGTTCCGAAGGACGTTTTGCGGTCGGTATCGCGGGTACTCAAGCCCGACGTCGAGATCGACCTTGTTGAATTCGAAAAAGCCCTCGTCCTGCTCGGCTACGAGCGGTGCGACAATGTCGAGGGCAGCGGTCAGTTCTCCATCCGCGGCGGCATCATCGACCTGTATATGCCGGACAGTCCCGCGCCGGTGCGCATCGAGCTGTGGGGCGATCAGATCGACACCATCAACTACTTTGACGTCGAGACCCAGCGCCGCACCGACTACTGTGAGGAGATCGCCCTGACGCCTTCCGGCGAGCTTTTGGTCGGCTCCAAGTCGGAGCTGGCGGCAAAGATCCGCAAAAAAGCCGCGTATCTCAAAACCGAAAAATCCGAAAAGGCAAAGCAAACGCTGCTCAAAGAAGCAGATATGCTCGAAGCGGGCGTATCGCTCGCCTGCTATGATAAATTCATCTCGCTGATCTACGACAAGCCCGCGACGCTGTTTGATTATTTCGACGACGACGAGATCGTCTTTATCTCCGAGTATAAAAACATCAAAGAGCGTGATAAGGCGCTCGCATTCCATGAAAAGGAAGAGCTGACGGCGCTCTTTGCCGACGGCGTACTGTGCCGCGGCTTTGAGACCTACAGCCTTGATTTCAACGCAGCGATGAACCGTTTGCTCGACGGCGCGGCGATCTTTCTGGACACCTTCTCGCACTCATCCTATAACACCCCCCTTTCAGCGGCGGTCAGCTTCAATGCGCGCCAGACTGCCCCCTGGTCGGGTCAGAGCGCGACCCTGATCGAGGATCTGAACGATATCGGGTATGAAAAATACGCGGTCGTCGTGCTGGCGGGCACCGAAAAGGGCGCACAAAATCTCTGCGATCTTCTGATCGAGAAGGGCATCCGCGCAACCTATGAGACCGTTCTCGAAAAAGCGGCTGTCGGCAAGCTCTACGTCATGCCCGGAATGCTCTCGGCAGGTATCGAATACCCCAACGAAAAATTTATCCTCTACACCCACGGCGCGGTCGCGATGAAATCGCGTCAAAAACGCCGCCGCGCCCCGAAGGACGGAAAAGCCGTCTACAGCCTTGCAGAGCTGTCCGTCGGCGAATATGTCGTCCACTCCATCCACGGTATCGGCATCTTTCAGGGCGTACACAAGATGGATGTACAGGGATTACTGAAGGACTACATCAAGATCGAGTATGCGCGCGGCGATATACTGTACGTCCCCGTCACACAGCTGGATCTGGTGGCAAAATATATCGGCCCCAAGGAAAACAACCGCGTCAAGCTCAACCGTATCGGCGGCAAAGAATGGCAGAACTCCAAGCGTCGCGTCAAGGCGGCGGCTAAGGAAATGGCGAAAGAGCTGATCGAGCTGTATTCCGCGCGTATGCAGGCGCAGGGCTTTGCCTTTTCCGGCGACACCGAATGGCAACACGACTTTGAAGCGGGCTTTGAATACGAGGAGACCGAGGATCAGCTGCGCTGCTGTGACGAGATCAAGCACGATATGGAGCGTACCGCGCCGATGGATCGCCTCTTATGCGGCGACGTCGGCTTCGGCAAGACCGAGGTAGCGCTGCGGGCGGCGTTCAAGTGCGTCACCGACAGCAAACAGTGCGCCCTCCTCTGCCCCACCACCATCCTCGCGTGGCAGCATTATCAGACTGTTCTGCGCCGCTTCGACGGCTATCCGATACGGGTCGAGCTTCTCTCGCGTTTTCGCTCCGCAAAACAGCAAAAGGAGATCCTCGAAAAGCTGGAACGCGGCGAGATCGACATGATCATCGGCACGCATCGGCTGGTACAAAAGGACGTCAAATTCCGCGATCTCGGGCTGGTGATTATCGACGAGGAACAGCGGTTCGGCGTCGCACAAAAGGAGCATCTCAAAGAG
>CACZAW010000150.1 GCA_902779225.1 uncultured Ruminococcus sp.
ATATCGGGTACCTTGTCGCCCTTGAAGCCGAGGAAGGTCTCAAAGGGGATCTCGTGACCGTCGCGCTCCATAGGTTCGCCGCAGTTGGGGCAGTTTTTCTCCGGCAGATCAAAGCCGGAGCCGTAGGAGCCGTCGGTGATAAATTCGCTGTGCTTGCAGTGATTGCATATGTAGTGCGGACACAGAGGGTTGACCTCGGAGATACCGGACATGGTCGCCACAAAGGACGATCCTACCGAACCTCGCGAGCCAACCAGATAGCCGTGCTTTTCGCTGTCGGCAACCAGCTTCTGCGCCGTCATGTACAGCACGGAGAAGCCGTATTTCGTAATGGAATCCAGCTCTTTTTTCAGACGCGCCGCAACGATCTCAGGCAAAGGATCGCCGTATTTTTCTTTGGCGCGCGAATAAGTGATGGAAACGAGCTGTTCCTCCGCTCCCTCGATGAAGGGCGGGAAATTGCCCTCGGGGATCGGACGAACGACCTCGCACATATCCGCGATCATATTGGTGTTTTCCACCACAACCTCATAGGCTCTGTCCCCGAGATAGGAGAATTCCTCCAGCATTTCGGCGGTAGTCCGGTAATAGAGAGGCGCCTGCTGATCGGCGTCGGAAAAGCCCTGCGCCGCCAATAAGATCTTGCGGTAATCCGCGTCGTGAGGATCCATGAAATGGACGTCGCAGGTCGCTACAGTCGGCTTGCCCAGCTTATCGCCGAGCTTCAGGATCGCGCGGTTAACGGCTTCCAGCGCCTTTTTATCGGCAAAAGCACCTTCGCGGATCAAAAACTCGTTGTTGCCGTCGGGCTGGATCTCAAGATAATCGTAAAACTGAGCGATACGCTCGATCTCACGCTGACTGCGGCAGCCGACGATCGCGCGGTAAAGCTCTCCCGCTTCACAAGCGGAGCCTATGATCAATCCCTCGCGGTATTTCATCAGCTGAGATTTCGGGATTCTCGGACGTTTAAAGTAATAGTCAAGATGCGATTCGGATATCAGCCGGTAGAGGTTTTTCAGACCGGTTTTATTCTTGACAAGAATTATCTGATGATAAGTAGGCAGCTTTTTATAGTCGCCGCCTCTCACCTTTTCCTTCAGCTCGCGCACATCGTGAACGTCCAGCCGTTCTGTCAGCAGTCGGCAAAGGTTGAGGAAAATATTGGTGAGCATCTCGGCGTCGTCGACCGCACGGTGATGGTTGAATTTACCGAGATGGAAATACTTCGCAAGCGTATCCAGCTTGACGTTATTGATATTCGGCAGGATCGAGCGCGCGATCGCGACCGTATCGATGGAGGTCAGATCATATTCAACGCCCATATTCTCGCATGCCTTGCGGATAAAGCCGGTATCAAAGGGCGAGTTATGCGCGACAACGACCGCACCGTCGCAGAATTCGAGGAATTTTTGAACTGCCTCGCTCTGTGAGGGCGCGTCAGCCACCATCCTGTCGGTAATACCTGTAAGCTGTACGATCTGAGCGGGGATCGGACGCTCCGGATTGACAAAGGTGGAGAAATGATCGACGATCATGCCGTCCTTGATTTTGACGGCGCCGATCTCAGTAATCTTGTCGTTGCAGGCATAAAGACCGGTCGTCTCCAGGTCGAAGCAGACAAAAACGCCGTCGAGCGGTTCATTTTTATCGCCGTCGACCGAGGAGCATAGATCGTCGATAAAATACGCCTCGGTGCCGTAGATGACCTTGATGTCGGTACCGTTATCTCTGAGCTCCTCGCACGCGTTCATCGCATCGGGAAATGCCTGTGCCACGCCGTGATCGGTGATCGCGATCGCCTTATGGCCGAATGCGGCGGCGCGCTTGACCAGCTGTCCGGCGGTATTGACCGCGTCCATCTGAGACATATTGGTATGCAGGTGGAGCTCAACGCGCTTTTTCTCGGCTTTATCGACGACCTTGACCTTATCCACGGTCGAGATAGAGCGCGCGTTGATGACGGTATCGCCTGCAAATTTATCAAATTCCACATCACCGGAAACGATGATAGTGGAACCCTTTTTCACTTTTTCAAGAACCTTGCAGTTCTGGATGGAATCAAAGACCTTGACGGTGATAGAACCGGTATAGTCGGTGATATCATAATTGATGATATTCTTATCGCCGGAACGGGTCACCTTGGTTTCTGTTGCGAAGACGTCGCCCCACACGGTCGCGCGACCGGTGTCATAAGCGATATCTCCGACGGGGATCATCTTGCCCTTGCTGACCTTGCCGTAAAGCGGTCTGAGGGTCGAGTTGATGATCTGAGGATAGAGATTTTTGCCCTTGCGGACCTCGATCTCGGATTTCTGTGTTTCTGTTTTTGAAGAGGTTTTCTCTTCATCTTCAAACAAACGCGTCAGCTCCTCGAGCTTTTGGCGTTCGATTTTTTTCTGAGCGTTATGGATGCTGTCGATAAACTGGGTGTCGTCAGCCTTTAATTCGGTAACGCCGCCGAATTCTACTTCATATCGCAGACCGAATTCACGGTAGATCAGGTCGCTGAGCGCCTCGCGAAAGCCTTTCGCCTCCAGCAATCCTGCGCCGCCGTGCGCGAGGATCACCATGAGTGTGTTCTCTCCGGCGATCTCCGGCTCTGCATCATTGAGGGTGCCGTTATAACTGGGCGTCTCTGCACGCAGCGCCTCGACGATCTCGCCGAAGTAGTCGAGGCTGAACATCTCAGGCGTATAGCGAACGCGCACAACCGCCTTATCAACACCGACATTACCGTCGGCGATCGCTTTTTCCAGATCAAAAAGCACGGATCGTTTGACAATCTGCTGCGGATGCAGTTCCAGCGTCATCAGGCGATTTTCACGGTTAACGCGGATCTGTCCGACGGTCGCATCGCTGAGAGCCGGGTCGACTTCGATATGATATTGTGAGAATATATCCGATAGAGTGATCATTGAATACCTTTCAGTGCTTACATTTTTTCAATCTCTTGTATCAAAACATCGATCAGCTGATTTTCGGGAACCTTCGCGATGATCTCGCCTTTTTTGAATACCAGACCGACGCCGTCGCCGCCTGCGACGCCGATATCGGCTTCCTTCGCCTCGCCGGGACCGTTGACAACACAACCCACGTTGGCAAGGGCGATCAGGTCGATCTTGGTTCTGCCGCAGGTCGGGCAGGAAACAAAACGAATGCCCTTCTCCCCCATGCCGAGGGCTTTGAGGATATCCTTGGCGGCATAGACTTCTTCGACAGGGTTATCGGTCAGCGACACGCGGATGGTATCGCCGATGCCGTCAGTCAGCAGAGAGCCGATACCGACAGCGGACTTGATGATGCCCATGCGCTTGGTACCCGCTTCGGTCACGCCGAGATGCAGCGGATAGTCGCAGCGCTGCGCCGCCAGGCGGTACGCCTGAACCATCGTGCGGACGTCGGACGACTTCATCGACAGAACAATGTCCGTAAAGTCGAATTTTTCCAGCAAGGAGGCGTGATACAGCGCGCTGTCGCACAGCGCCTCTGCGGTCGGATGACCGTACTTCGCCAATATATGCTTCTCCAAAGAGCCGGAGTTGACGCCGATCCTGATCGGGATACCGTGTGACTTGCAGGCGTCAGCGACCGCCTTGACACGGTCGTCGGAGCCGATATTGCCGGGATTGATGCGGATCTTATCCACGCCGGCGGATACAGACTCGAGAGCCAATTTATAATCGAAATGGATATCGGCGACAACAGGTACCGACACCGCTTCCTTTAAAGCGGCGATCAGCCGTACGGCGTCCATGTTCGGAACCGCGGCGCGGATGACCTGACAGCCAGCCTTTTCCAGCTCGATCGCCTGCGCGACAGAGCCTTCGATATCCGACGCGGGCTTATTCAGCATCGACTGCACCGATACGGGCGCGCCTCCGCCGATTTGTAAATTCAAAGCAGTAACAGAACGTATACTACCCATAATGAAATCCTCCGGTAAACAGCTGCCAGACGTCCTTGACGGCGATCACCGCCGTCAGTCCCAGCAGAAGAATCAGTCCGACTGTGTTGATGATACGCTCCACCTTGCGCGGAACGGGCTTGTGGAAGATCGCTTCGATCACCAGCATCAGGAAGCGTCCGCCGTCAAGCGCCGGGAACGGCAGCATATTGACGACGCCGAGGTTGATGGTGATGACCATCATAACGTACAAGATCGAGCCAACAGCGCTGCCGAAGCCGCCTGTCTCTAGGCTCTTTGATGCGACGTCGGTGATAGTCGCCGCCAGTCCTACAGGGCCTGCCATCTCGTTGATTGAGAATTTGCCGGTCACCAGACCTGCCAGTCCTCCCCATACCATACGGACGATCGAAACGGTTTCCTTAAAGGTCTCTCCGATAATAGTGCCGAAGTTCTTGTCGAGCGGCTGTACATAAAAGTCCAGCTGCATCTTCGGCTTATCGTCATCGCCCCTGAGGGTCATGATATCGACGTCTTTCAACTCGATTTTTTCGCCGTCGCGCATGACCGTCATGTCGCTGCGATAGCGACTTCTGGTCTCGCGGACTTCGATCTCGGGATATTTTTCGGGCTTTTTCTGTCCGCCGAGCGCGGCGATCTCGTCGCAGTAGTGACAGAATTGCTTATATGCAGCGTCCTTAGTGGAGCACGCGGCGATCTCGGGCTGCGCCTTGAGGATCAGCTCGGACATCTCGGCGTCAGCCTGCTGTGCCTTCTCGCTGTCCATTTTGCCGAGCGTCTCGCGGGCAAAGGTCACAAGATCAAAGGAGCAATCCTCCTTATAGATCTCCAGCTCGTCGCCGGAAACCTCGGTAACAGGCATGGTATACAGCGCAAAATAGAAGTCGATATAGGTGTTGACGTCATAGCCGTTGATCCTGACGAGCTTATCGCCCGGCTGCAATCCGGACACCGCCGAAAAAGATCCGGGGCTGAACATCGAGATCTGTGTTGAGGCGATATTCTCCTGAGGGATCAGGGAGATCAGCATCATGATCAGTCCCAGCACGATATTCATAAAAGCGCCGGCTACGACGATGATCATCCGCTTCCAGATTTTTACGTTATTAAAGGCACGCGGATTCTCGCTGTCTTCGTCCTCGCCCTCCATGGCGCAGTAGCCGCCGATCGGAAACAGGCGCAGCGAATAGGTCGTCTCTCCCTTGGTAAAACTGAAGAGCTTGGGACCCATACCCAGTGAAAACTCGTTTACCTTGACGCCGCTTTTCTTCGCGGCGATAAAATGTCCACCCTCATGCACAAAGATAATCAGCTCAAATAACAGAACCCCAATCAGTATCAGAGCGATCGTTGTCAAAACGGCGATAATATCATCTCCAAGTTAGTCGTTATTGGTTAGTCGTTAATCAAAATAATGATAGGCAAATTCTCTTGCCTGAGCGTCAGCCGCAAGAACGTCGTCGAGGCAGGTCGCGCTGCCGACCTTGATGCTCTCGATCGAAGCGGATACGATCTCCCCTACATCGAGGAAGCCGATCTTATGCTGACGGAACATCAGGTTAGCCGCCTCATTGGCGCCGTTGGCGACAGCGGGATACAGCCCGCCCATCTTCATCGCCTTTTTGCACGCGGCAAGGCACTTGAAGGTCTTGTCATCCGGCGTATAGAACGTCATCTGACTGAGCTTTGTCCAGTCGATCTCGGGTACCAGCGACGGATAGCGATGCGGATAGGTGATCGCGTACTGGATCGGGATGCGCATATCGGGCAAGCCGAGCTGCGCCAGGATAGAATGATCGGTGAATTCGATCATCGAGTGGATGATGCTCTCGCGGTGGACGACGACCTCGATATCGTCGGGATCGGTATCGAACAGCCATGCTGCCTCGATGATCTCCAAGCCCTTGTTCATCATCGTCGCGGAATCCACCGTGATCTTTGCGCCCATGTCCCAGTTGGGATGCTTGAGCGCCTGTTCTACGGTAACGTCCTTCAACTCCTCGGCGGTCTTGCCGAAGAAGGGACCTCCCGAAGCGGTAAGGATGATCTTTTTGAGCGCCTTTTCGGGCGGAGCCGCCTGCAGGCACTGGAAGATCGCGGAATGCTCGCTGTCAACGGGATACAGGGTCACGCCGTTTTCCTTGACGGCGTTCATCACCAGCTCGCCGCCGGCGACCAGCGTCTCCTTATTGGCAAAGGCGATATCCTTTTTGGCTTTGATCGCCTCTAAGGTCGGTGCGAGACCGACCATGCCTACCACGGAGTTGACCAGCAGATCGGCGTCATCGTGGCAGATCTCGTACAAGCCTTCCATACCGGAGAGGACTTTGGTATCGGTATCGGCGATCTTGATTTTCAGCTCCTTCGCCTTCTCCTCATCGTACACGACAGCCAGCGCGGGCTTGAACTCGCGGATCTGTTCCTCGAGCAGTCCGATGCTGTTATACGCAGACAGCGCCGTCACGGGCAGACTGAGCTTGCGGCAGACCTCTAAGGTCTGGGTGCCGATAGAGCCGGTGGAGCCTAAGATAGAAATACGTTTATTCATAGTCATCACGAAATGATCGTCACAAATTGTGAAATAATAAAGATAACGGGCGTACAGAGGATCACGGAGTCAAAGCGATCCAGCAGACCGCCGTGACCGGGCATGATAGAGCCGTAATCCTTGATGCCGCAGTGGCGTTTGATTACGGAGAACAGCAGATCTCCGAAGATGGAGATCACGGAATTCAGCAAACCGATGACCGGCAGGATCCAGTAGTTAATGGTGACGTTGCCGTAAATCAGCTGGAACACCAGTCCGAACAGCAGCGGCGCGAGAGTTCCGCCGATCACGCCTGCTACAGCGCCCTCAACTGTTTTCTTCGGGCTGATAACGGGACACAGCTTGCGCTTGCCGATTGCACTGCCGACAAAGTAGGCGACCGAATCGGAGATCCACGGCACGCCGACGGTCAGCACGACCCAGAATGAGGGACGCCAGTTAAGCGCCGCAGAGCGGATCGCAAACGCCGCCATCGAAACAGAGATCAGCAGCACTCCCGCAAAAGAGAACATCACATCCTCTAAAGCGGTCGTCTCGTGGAATACGACCGTGATGATCACCAGCGCCAGTGTGAACGCGTAATACGGGATATAACGGAAGTCCGTATAGGACAGCAGGGGTATCAGCAGCGCGGCAAGCAGACAGGGAATCATGAGTTTCAGATTCTTGTTCAGCTTTTTTGCCGAGAGATACTCTCCGCACATGATCGTATTAGCCAGCGCGATAGCAATCGTGATCACGATGCTGTTCATCTCGCCGAATATCAGTACCGCAAGGAAGACGATGATCGCCACTCCCGCCGTAATCAGCCTTGTTTTCATGGTTTACTATCTCCTAAATGTTCCCTCAGTTGGTACTCAGACGCCGCCGAACCGACGGTTGCGGTTCGCATACTCGATCAGCGCCTTGTTCAGGTGCTCCTCCTTGAAATCCGGCCACAAAACATCCATGATCACATACTCGCTGTAGGCGGACTGCCAAAGCAAAAAGTTTGATGTACGATGTTCTCCGCTGGGTCGGATGATCAGATCGGGATCGGGCTGACCCTTGGTGTACAAATGATCCGAGATCATCTGCTCATCTATGGATGAAGGGTCGAGCTCGCCGCTCGCCGCTTTAGCGGCTATATCGCGCACCGCTGACACGAGCTCTGCTCTGCCGCCGTAGTTCATGGCTAAGTTCAGCACCATGCCCTCTCTGTCCTTGGATATCTCCTCGTTATCATCCATGAGCTCATGGAGCTCATCGGAGAACGCGT
>CACZAW010000151.1 GCA_902779225.1 uncultured Ruminococcus sp.
GAATCACGGCATCAGGGGAGAGGAAGCCGATCGCGACGCGGACTTTGTCCGGTCGCTGTGCGACGCCCTGCAGATCCCGCTGTTCGTCAGGCGCGCGGATATCCCCGCGATGGCGATGGAAAGCGGAAAAAGTGAGGAGCTGTGCGGCCGCGAGGCGCGATATGCGTTTTTCGGCGAGCTTGCCGAGGCGCACGGCGCGAAGATCGCCACCGCTCACAACCGCGACGATCATGCCGAAACCGTCATCTGGAACCTTATCAGAGGCGCGGGGCTCGGCGGGCTGAGCGGGATCCCCGCAAGCCGCGGAAGCATCATCCGCCCGCTGCTCGACTGCTCACGCGCGGAGATCGAAGCGTACTGCGCCGAAAACGGACTGCGCTATGTGACAGATTCCACAAATCTTGAGCCGCTGTATACGCGCAACAAGATCCGTTTGCAGATCATGCCCCTGCTCAAAGAGCTGAATGAGAATGCCGACGGCAATATCGCGCGGACGGCGAAGCTCATGCGGCAGGCGGACGGATATCTTGATTATATTTCTGAAGAAGAATTAAAACAATGCCGAACCGACGGCGGTTATGACTGTGAACGGCTGCTGCGTCTGCCCGATGCGGTCAGAGCCTACGCCCTGCGGCGGATTGCCGACAAATCGGGCGCGCCGATGGATTATGTCCACACGGCTCTGGTGACAGAGGCGATGCATACCGGCGGCGCGGTGAGCTTAGGCGCAGGGTTCAGCGCGGTATGCGCGCAGGGGATCCTGCGGATCGTCGCCGACGGCGCAAAAAAGCAGGTACAAAGCGTGCCGCTGAGGGACTATCCCGGCGCGGTTCGCTGTCAGATAAAGGACGGAGAGATTTTCCACGACGGAAAAGCGCTCTCTCGTCAAAAAGTTAACAAATTATTCGTAAATGACCTGATACCCTGTGATATAATCACGAATGACACAGTGGTTCGTACACGCAGGGAGGGCGATACCTTCTCCGACAGTCGCCGCGGGGTGACAAAATCGGTCAAAAAGCTGTTCAATGAGTTGAAGCTCCCGCGTGAGAAACGCGACGAGATCCTGCTTCTTGCGGACGGCTCGAGGGTGTTGTGGATCGAGGGCGTCGGCTCAGCCGCACGGATCGATCTCAGCCGTGACGGAGAGGTTATTTATATGGTACATCAAAACGGATCAACGATCACTGAACAATAAGGGGGATAAATATGCATCAGGATTTAGAAAAGGTACTGTTTACCGAACAGGAGATCAAAGAGGCGGCACAGCGCATCGCCGCAGCCATCAACGCCGACTACGCCGGTCAGGAGGTCACCTTTGTCGGACTTCTCAAAGGCAGCGTCCAGTTTATGGCGGATCTGATCAAATATATCGATCTGAAATGCACCATCGATTTTATGTGCGTTTCCAGTTACGGCAACGGCACAAAAAGCACCGGCCGCGTGAATATCATCAAGGATTTGTCAGAACCTATTGATGATAAGAATATCGTCATCGTTGAAGATATCATCGACAGCGGCAATACCCTGAATTTTATCAATCGTTATTTCTCCGCAAAGAACGCCCGCAGCGTGCGCATCTGCACCCTGCTGGACAAGCCTTCGCGCAGAGAGGTTGAGATAGATGTGGATTACGTCGGCTTTGAGGTTCCCGATGAGTTTGTGGTCGGCTACGGCCTCGACTATCAGGAATATTATCGCAACCTGCCGTACATAGGCGTATTGAAGCCGGAAATCTATGCTTAATTCGGTGAATGGTGAAGAGTGAACGGTGAAGGGTTAAGGGCGGACGCTGTCCGCGCCTGATTCCGGATCATCTGTACCCGCCATCCATCTTTCAGAGGAGTGAAGTATATTGAACAGTAACAACGGAAATTCGAGCAAGGTGAAAAGCCTGCTTTTGTACCTCGGTATCCCCATCGTTATCATTCTGATCATGACGCTGGTGCTCTCTCAGGGGCAGAAGGATACCCATACCTATTCGGAGATCGTCGGATATTTTCACGATGATAAGGTCGAAACCTTTGACGTAGAGCGCAACAGCTCATCCGCAAAGATCAAGATGACGCTGAACGACGGCACCGTGATCAACCACAAGATCATGGATTGGGAGACCTTCCGCGACGACGTTTGGAAGGATATCGAGGCACATAACGAAAAAGCCAAGACCGATAAGGATAAGATGGTATTCGATCTGATCCCGACTGCCGATAACAGCTTCTGGCTGGAGCTGATCCCGACCGGTATCCTTGTCCTTGCGCTGGTAGCATTCTGGTTCTTTGTGATGCGCCGCATGGGCGGCGGCGTCGGCGGCAGAGAGATGCAGTTCGGCAAAGCAAAGTTCAAGAATCAGGAGGATGAAAAGAAAAAGACCACCTTTGCGGATGTCGCGGGCGCGGATGAGGAGAAGGAAGAGCTCGAGGAGATCGTCGAGTTCCTGAAGAATCCGCAAAAATACAATACCCTCGGCGCGCGTATCCCCAAGGGCGTCCTGCTTGTCGGCCCTCCCGGAACCGGTAAAACCCTGCTGGCGAAGGCTGTCGCAGGTGAGGCGGGCGTACCGTTCTTCTCGATTTCCGGTTCGGATTTCGTAGAGATGTTCGTCGGCGTCGGCGCGTCGCGTGTGCGCGATCTGTTTGAGACCGCAAAGAAGAATTCACCCTGTATCGTATTCATCGACGAGATCGACGCGGTCGGCCGTCAGAGAGGTACGGGTCTCGGCGGCGGTCATGATGAGCGTGAGCAAACGCTGAACCAGCTGCTTGTCGAGATGGACGGCTTCGGCGCAAACGAAGGCGTTATCATGATCGCGGCGACCAACCGTCCCGATATCCTCGATCCCGCGCTGCTGCGCCCCGGCCGTTTTGACCGTCAGGTCATGGTCGGCTATCCCGATATCAACGGCCGCGAGGCGATCCTTAAAGTGCATTCGCGCGAGAAGCCCCTCTCTCCGGACGTCAAGCTCCGCAATATCGCGAAGCAGACCGCCGGCTTTACCGGCGCAGATCTTGCGAACCTGTTGAACGAGGCGGCGCTGCTTGCCGCACGCAAGGATAAAAAGGCGATCACGCAGACGGAGATCGAAGAGGCTGCGATCAAGGTCGTCGTCGGTACCGAAAAGAAATCCAAGGTCATGAGCGACCATGAAAAGAAGCTGACCGCCTATCATGAGGCGGGTCATGCTATCTGCTTCCACGCCTGCGATACGCAGGATCCGGTACACCAGATCTCGATCATCCCCCGCGGAATGGCGGGCGGCTATACCATGCCGCTGCCTACCGAGGATAAGAGCTACAGCTCCAAAAAGGAGATGGAAGAGGATATCGTTGTCTGCCTCGGCGGACGCGTAGCCGAGAAGCTCGTCATGGGCGATATCTCGACCGGCGCTTCCAACGATATCGAGAAGGCGACTAAGACCGCGACCAATATGGTCGTCAAATACGGTATGTCCGACACCCTCGGCCCGATCAACTATACCTCCGGATCCAACGAGGTATTCATCGGCAGAGATATGGGTCATACCAAGAACTATTCCGAGGAGACCGCCGCTAAGATCGACGCGGAGATCCACCGCATCATCGAAGAGGCGTACCAAAAGACCGAATCCATCCTCAACGCGAATATGCCTAAGCTGCATGAGGTCGCGGCGTATCTGATCAAGCACGAGAAGATGGCGGGCGACGTATTCGAGCAGGTCATGGACGGCACCTACGTCGAGCCGATCGAAGAGCCCGAGGAAGAGGAAACGGAAGAATAAAAGCAACGATGTAGGGGCGGGTCAAGACCCGCCCCTACGATTAAGGAATATTATTATGCAGGATAAAATCATTATCAAGGGCGCAAAAAAGCATAATCTGAAAAATGTAGACTTAGAGATCCCGCGCGATAAGCTGGTCGTGCTGACCGGTCTGTCCGGCTCGGGAAAATCATCGCTCGCCTTCGATACCATCTATGCCGAGGGTCAGCGCCGTTATGTCGAGAGCCTGTCCTCCTACGCGCGGATGTTCCTCGGCCAGATGAAAAAGCCCGAGGTAGACAGCATCGACGGCCTCTCTCCGGCGATCTCCATCGACCAGAAAACCACCTCCAAGAACCCGCGTTCCACCGTCGGAACGGTCACGGAGATCTATGATTATTTCCGCCTGCTGTATGCGCGTATCGGCGTGCCGCACTGTCCCAAGTGCGGACGAGAGATCGCCCAGCAGACCGTCGACCAGATCGCAGACAGCGTGCTGAGTATGGACGAGGGGACGAAGATACAGGTGTTGGCGCCGATGATCCGCGGCAAAAAGGGCGAGCACAAGGGCGTCTTTGAATCCGCGAGAAAATCAGGCTTTGTTCGCGTGCGTGTCGACGGGATCCTGTATGATCTGTCGGAGGAGATCAAGCTCGAAAAGAACAAGAAGCACAGCGTCGAGATCGTCGTCGACCGACTGGTGATCAAGGAAGGTATCCGCTCGCGCCTGTCGGACAGCTTGGAGACCGCCTCGAAAATGGCGGACGGTCTGGTGCTGATCAATGTGCTTGACGGCGAGGATATCCTGTATTCGCAGAACTACGCCTGCCCCGACCACGGTATCAGCATCAATGAGCTGAGCCCGCGGATGTTCCTCGGCCAGATGAAAAAGCCCGAGGTAGACAGCATCGACGGCCTCTCTCGGCGCATGTCCGAAGTGTACGGGTCTCGGCGTATTTATGCGCGTCGATCCCAAGCTGATCATCCCCGACGATACCAAAACCATCTCGCAGGGGGCGATCAAGGGCAGCGGCTGGGCGATGGACGGCAATACCGTCGCGCAGATGTATATGGACGGTCTGAGCGAGAAATACGGCTTTGATTATTTTACGCCCGTCAAGGATCTGCCCGAGGGCGTCGTGGATAAAATACTTTACGGTACCGGCGGCGAAAAGCTGCATCTGATCCGCCGCACGCCTTACCATCAGGTGGAGCTGGAGCGCGAGTTCGAGGGCATCATCCCGAATCTGGAAAGGCGGTTCCGCGACAGCAATTCGCAGTGGGTCAAAGAAGAGATCCAAAGCTACATGAGCGAGGAACCGTGCGACGAATGCGGCGGCAAGCGTCTGAGCGCGATCTCGCTGGGTGTGACCGTCGGCGGGCTGAACATCGCGGATATGTGCGATATGTCTGTCGTCGCGATCCTGGACTTCATTGATCAAATGGAGCTGACCGACCGCGAAAAAATGATCGCAAATGAGATCCTGCGCGAGATCAAAACGCGTCTGAACTTTCTCAAATCCGTCGGACTGGGCTATCTGACCCTGTCGCGCGCCTCGGCGACCCTGTCGGGCGGCGAAAGCCAGCGCATCCGTCTGGCGACCCAGATCGGCTCGGCGCTGATGGGCGTGCTGTATATCCTCGACGAGCCGTCGATCGGACTGCACCAGCGGGACAACGATATGCTGCTGGCGACCCTGAAAAAGCTCAGGGATATCGGCAACACGGTCATCGTGGTCGAGCATGACGAGGATACCATGCGCGCCGCGGATTACATCGTGGATATCGGCCCCGGCGCGGGTGTACACGGCGGCGAGATCGTCGCGACCGGTACGGTGGATGATATCATCGCCTGCGAGGGCTCCGTCACCGGAAAATACCTCAGCGGCGAGCGGCATATCCCTCTGCCCGAAAGCCGACGCAAGGGCAACGGAAAGCGCTTGAAGATCGTCGGCGCGAAGCAGAACAATCTGAAAAACATTGACGTTAATATTCCTTTAGGGAAATTTGTCTGTGTGACCGGCGTGTCCGGCTCGGGCAAATCCTCCCTGATCAATGAGATATTATATAAGCACCTTGCGCGCGAGCTGAACCGCGCAAAGTGTACCCCGGGCAAGTTTGACAAGATCCTCGGCGTCGACGTGCTGGACAAGGTCATCAATATCGACCAGAGCCCCATCGGGCGCACGCCGCGCAGTAATCCTGCGACCTACACCGGCGTGTTTACCGATATCCGTAACCTGTTTGCGTCCACGACCGAGAGCAAGATGCGCGGATTCTCATCCTCGCGCTATTCGTTCAACGTCAAGGGCGGCAGGTGCGAGGCGTGTCAGGGCGACGGCATCATCAAGATTGAGATGCATTTTCTGCCGGATATCTATGTGCCGTGCGAGGTCTGTAAGGGCAAGCGCTATAACCGCGAGACCTTAGAGGTCAAGTACAAGGGCAAGTCGATCCACGACGTTTTGGAAATGACCGTCGAGGAGGGCATGGAATTCTTCAAAAACATCCCGAAGATCCAGCGCAAGCTGCAAACGCTGTACGACGTCGGCTTGGGCTATATCAAGATCGGTCAGCCCGCGACGACGCTCTCCGGCGGCGAGGCACAGCGCGTCAAGCTCAGCACCGAGCTGAGCAAGCGACCCACCGGACGCACCGTGTATATCCTCGATGAGCCGACCACCGGCCTGCATATCGCCGACGTTCACCGACTGGTCGACGTTTTGCAAAAGCTGGTCGACAGCGGCAATACTGTCATCGTCATCGAGCATAACCTTGAGCTGATCAAGACCGCCGATCACATCATCGACCTCGGCCCCGAGGGTGGCGATATGGGAGGCATGGTTGTAGCAGAGGGCACGCCCGAGGAGGTCGCCGCGTGTGAGGAATCGTTCACCGGACAGTATTTGAAGCCCTTGCTGCATATCGATAGTTAATAAGAGTCATCCTGAACGCTGTGAAGGATACCTACCAAAGATTCTTCGGCGACGCCTCAGAATGACATACATTACCGAAAAAGAAAAAGCTCCCGATCGGGAGCTTTTTTGATGTTGATATTGTTTTATCGTTTGCACTTGATGACAGAGCCGCTGTTGAAGGAGCTGATGAACTGCTTGTTCTTGTTCATCGCGCGCAGGGTGTAGCGGTAGGTCACGCCGTTCTTGGCGGTCTTGTCGATGAAGTACTTGGTGCTTCTCGCGACGACGGCGATGGATTTCCATGAGCCGGTATTGCCGGTCTTGCGGAAGATGCGGTAGATCGGAACGCCTGCGGCAGCTGCGACATTGATGCGAACGCCGTTCTTGGTGTTCGCAAGCTTCGGAGGAGCGGGAGCGGCAAAGAAGGTGATCGTCCAGCCGGTCGAATTGAAATCACTGATATATGCTTTTCCGTCGTTAGAAAGCGCGCGGATGGTGTACTTATACTTTGTATTGTTTTTAGCCGCCTTGTGCATATAGGTGTCGCCGGTGGTGTCGGCGAGCTTGACCCACGCCTTGCCGTTGTGGGTGAAGATACGGTATTTTGTCGCACCGGCAGATTTGCCGAGGGTGATCCTGACGCCCGCAGTGGTGTTCTCCAGCTTGGAGATCTTGGGGGTGGCGACCAGCTTGATGAATTTGAAGCTGTTCTCTTGCGCATACTGTTCCGCCGCAGAGCCCTTATAGCCCATGATAGTGAAGTCGTTAACAGGGTCGGGTTCAATAATATAAGCGTCGCCGGTATTGAGCCAACCGAAAGCCTGTTCACCGATAGTGGTTACGCTTTTCGGAATGGCGACTTCTTTCAATTCGGTATCAAAAAATGCGCGGTATTCGATCTTTGTGACGGAAGAGGGGATCTTTATGGATTTCAGATACCATGCGTTTGCAAATGCTTCCGAACCGATCGTTTTGACGGTATTAGGGATCGTTACGGAACGGATGTAGTATGCGCCTTCGGTAAAAGCATTGTGTTTGATTGCGACGACCGTATGACCGTCCAGCGCGGAAGGGATGTTAACGTCAACAGATCCGCTTTCCAGACCGGAAGAGTAGGTGCGGCCGGTGAGCGTTGCGGTTCCGTCACTGTTCAGCTCATACTTCCATACGCCGGATTTCAGCGCGCCGGCGGATACAGTCGGGATGATCGTAAACAGCGCGAGGATCATCGCCGCTGCCAAAATGATGGATAGGGTTCTTTTCATTTCTTTCCTCCTTTGAATAACGATTGCGCGTAAGTTAGCTTATACACTAACCTATTCAATATTATTATACAGTATACAACGCCGTCTGACAACCTCACTTTGGACAAGGCAAGGCGGTTTTTCACAATAATATCGCACAAATATTTATAAGAATCCTTGTGCGATATGACGATAACAAGAGCGGATTTCGTTAAAATTTTGCAATTTTCTTTTCGGTATTTATAGCCGCCGGTTTTTATGGTATAAACATTATTGTATTTTGATTTTTTCTCTGGGGGAGAGGTTATGAAAATCGGTTTTGATAATGAAAAGTATTTGCAGATGCAGAGCCAGCATATCCGCGACCGTATCGCACAGTTCGGCGGTAAGCTGTATCTGGAATTCGGCGGCAAACTCTTTGACGATTATCATGCGTCGCGCGTGCTGCCGGGCTTCAAACCGGATTCAAAGCTGCAGATGCTCATGCAGCTCAAGGATGAGGCGGAGATCGTTATCGTTATCAGCGCCGACGATATCGAGAAGAACAAGGTGCGCGGCGACTTAGGTATCACCTATGATCTCGACGTCATGCGCCTGATCGA
>CACZAW010000152.1 GCA_902779225.1 uncultured Ruminococcus sp.
GAGGAAGAGCTCGAAGAAATTTTAAAAATAATTCCAAAAGAGAATAATAATGGCATTTGTATCGTTGCGCAAACCACCTTCAACGAAAAAATATGGAAAAAATGTTTAAAAAATATCAAAAAACTATATACAAATGCTAAAATTTTTGATACAATATGTAATGCTACGTCAAAGCGACAAGCGGAAGCGCATACATTGTCATCTCAATCCGACTGTATGATCGTGATCGGCGACCGCTCCAGCTCCAATACAAACAAGCTGTATTTGATTTGTAAGGACAATTGTGAGCGCACCTATCTCATTCAGACGGCGGACGAGCTTGATGCTGATATGCTTGCCGATGCGAGCGCCTTCGGCGTGACAGCCGGAGCTTCTACTCCGGATAGGATTATAAAGGAGGTACTGGATAAAATGAGTGATTTGACCACGTCCAGCGTAAACGAAACTGAAAACTTTGAGGAGATGTTAGAAGAATCTCTGAAGAGCTTAAATACAAATGAAAGGGTTATGGGTACTGTCGCCAGCATTACACCGAACGAAGTGTATGTTGAAGTAGACGGCAGAAAGCAGACCGGCTTCATCCCGATCGATGAGTTATCTGCCGCTCCTGTTGCGAATGCCGAAGAGATCGTCAAAGTCGGCGACCGCGTAGAGCTGTTGATTATGAAGACGAATGACGTCGAAGGCACCATCATGCTGTCCAAGCGCAGAGTCGATGCGCAGAAGGGCTTTGAAGAGCTGCAGAAGGCATATGACGAGAAAGAGATCCTTTCCGGTAAGGTGACCGACGTCGTATCCGGCGGCGTTATCGTTGTCTGCAACGATATCCGTGTATTTATCCCCGCTTCTCAGGCTGCCATCGAGCGTGACGCCAACCTGGAAGATCTCAAGGGTCAGGAGGTTCGCTTCCGTTTGATCGAGCTGTCCCAGCGCGGCAGAAGAAGAAAGATCATCGGCTCTATCAAGTCTGTTCTCCGTGATGAGAATGCCGCTAAGCGCGCTGCGTTCTGGGAGACTGCAGAGGTCGGTAAGGTTTACACCGGTACCGTTCGTACCCTTACCTCTTACGGCGCGTTTGTCGATCTCGGCGGCGTATCCGGTATGATCCATATCTCCGAGCTGTCTTGGCTGCGTATCAAGCATCCCAGCGAGGTCGTTAATGTAGGCGACACCGTTGAAGTATACATCAAGGACATCAACCCCGAGACCAAAAAGATCTCTCTCGGTTATAAGAAGACCGAGGATAACCCGTGGCTCATCCTTGAGCAGCAGTATCCTGTCGGCACCATCGTTCAGGCGAAGGTTGTCGGTCTGACCGCTTTCGGCGCGTTTGCCAACATCATTCCCGGTATCGACGGTCTGATCCACATTTCTCAGATCTCCAACAAGCGCGTTGAGAAGCCTTCCGACGAGTTGAAGGTCGGCGATGTTGTCGACGCTAAGATCATCGCGATCGACTTCGAGAAAAAGCGCGTCAGCCTTTCTATCCGTGCGCTGCTTCCCGAGCTTTCGTCTGCTCCCGCAGTTGAGGAAAAGCCGGCTGTTGAAGAAGACGAGGTTGTTGCAGTTGCCGAGCCCGACGCCGCTCCTGTTATCAGCGAGTCTGTTGAGATCGAAGAAGCTCCCGCTGAGGAAGCTCCTGCTGTTGAAGAGGCTCCCGCTGTTGAGGAAGCTCCCGCTGAGGAAGCTCCCGCCGCAGCAACAGAAGAAGCTGCAGAATAATTCCGGAAAGATCGGGCATCCTGATGGGTGCCCGTTTTTCACTTTTCAGTGATTCAGGTGATAAAAATGTTTGAAACAATTACAAAAGAAACCAATGCTGTGTTTACACAGTTGATCGAAGCCGCAAAGCTTCATGAAGGCGCGGTGATCGTCCTCGGCTGTTCGACCAGCGAGGTCGGCGGCGGTCGTATCGGCACCCAATCCAGTATGGAAATCGCGGCGGCGATCTACGACGGATTTTTTGATATGCTGAAGGACAGGGGGATTTACCTTGCTGCGCAGTGTTGCGAGCATTTGAACCGCGCTTTGGTCGTCGAGCGTGAATTGGCGCTGAAGATAAATGCCCCGATCGTGAACGCGATCCCTCAGCCGAAGGCCGGCGGCAGCTCTGCTACCACTGCGTATGCGCGTTTTGACGACCCGGTGCTGATCGAGCATATCAGAGCGGATGCAGGCGTAGATATCGGCGGCACGCTGATCGGGATGCATCTCAGAGAGACTGCTGTTCCGCTCAGACTGGAGCAGAAAAGGATCGGCGAGGCGTTTGTCGCATCTGCGCGCACGCGCGCCAAGTTTATCGGCGGCGCTCGTGCCGTGTATGATGAGAATTTAATGTAGGTGGTTTTATGACTGCAAAAGACGAATTTATTCAGATTTATACAGATAATATCTCCCGCAAAGGCTCTGCGGAACTGCTCGAGTGGATCGGAAAGACCGATTTCTTTACCGCGCCTGCCAGTACAAAATTCCATTGTGCCTGTGAGCACGGACTTGTGATGCATTCTGTCAGTGTGTTCAATACGCTGATCGAAAAGCATTTTGACGAGGAGCACGACAGCCTCGAGAGCTTTGCAATCTGTGCTTTGCTCCACGATTTATGCAAGGCGCAGTTTTATAAGGTATCGACCCGTAATGTCAAAAACGATGAGACCGGTCAGTGGGAAAAGGTGCCGTATTACTCCGTCGAGGACAGCTTTCCCTATGGACACGGCGAAAAGTCCGTCTTTCTGATCGAGCGCTTTATGCGGCTGAAGCTCGAAGAAGCGATGGCGATCCGCTGGCATATGGGCGGCTTTGATGATAACAGCGGCTATGCGATCAGTCAGGCGTACGATCGCTATCCTTTGGCGGTCAAGCTCCATCTTGCCGATCTGGAAAGCACCTATCTCAGAGAAAAGGGAACGTCATCCGTTCACAGATAATTATGAATTTTGAAGAAGCTAGAGTAAAAGTCGAACAACTGACAAAAGAACTGAATTATCATAATGACCGTTATTATAATCACGATGATCCCGTTATCTCTGATTATGAGTATGACGCGATGCTCAGAGATCTCGAGAATCTGGAGGCTGAGTTCCCGCAGCTGTTGTCGCCGACCTCTCCCACACAGCGTGTCGGCGGAAATCGTGGTGAAAAGTTCTCTCCCGTGACCCATACCGTGCCTATGGAGAGCCTCCACGACTCGTTCTCGCATAATGAGATCCGTGACTTTGACCGCAGGGTGCGAGAGACGGTATCACAGCCTGTCTACGTCGTCGAGCCGAAGATCGACGGACTGTCCGTATCGTGCGAGTATCGCAACGGCGTATTTGTGCGCGGCTCTACGCGCGGCGACGGCGTCGTAGGCGAGGACGTTACCGAAAACCTGATGACGATCAAGAGCCTGCCGAAGCGCCTGCAGAATGCGCCTGCATTTCTGGAAGTGCGCGGCGAGGTATATATGTCTGTCGCGACGTTTGAGCGTATCGTTGCCGAGCAGGAGAATAACGGTGAAAAGCCCTTCAAAAACCCGCGCAACGCCGCAGCCGGTTCACTCAGGCAAAAAGATGCAAGGATCACGGCACGCCGCAGTCTGGATATCTTTGTTTTCAATATCCAAGCGGTTGAGGGCGAGTCCTTCGATACACATTCTCAAACGCTGGACTATTTAACGGAGATGGGTTTTCCGACGGCATCCTATTACACCTGTCATACGGTCGACGAGGTGTTGGAGGAGATCGAGCGCATCGATACCCACCGCGGCGAGCTGCCCTGTGAGATAGACGGCGCGGTCGTAAAGGTGAACAAGCTCTCCGATCGGGGATTGCTTGGCAGTACGGCAAAATTCCCCCGCTGGGCGGAGGCTTATAAGTACCCCCCCGAGGAAAAAGAAACCGTTCTGCTGGATATCGAGATCAACGTCGGCAGAACCGGCGCGTTAACGCCTGTCGGTATCTTTCAGCCGATTTTATTAGCCGGTACGACCGTTTCGCGCGCGACCCTCCATAACGAGGACTTTATCGCAGAGCGTGATATCCATATCGGCGATACCGTATTGATCCGCAAAGCGGGCGAGATCATTCCTGAGGTCTTATCTGTGTCAAGACACGCCGAAAACGGCGTTGCATTCAGCTTTCCCGAGTTTTGTCCTTCCTGCGGCAGTAAGATCATCCGCGAAGAGGGAGAGGCGGCAGCTCGCTGCACCAATACCGACTGCCCTGCTCAGCTGCTTCGTCATTTGATCCATTTTGTATCGCGCGACGCGATGGATATCGACGGACTCGGTCCCGCTGTACTGGAACAGCTTTTGAATAACGGCATGATCAAGACCTTTTCCGATCTGTATCGCCTAGAGCGTGAGTCGCTTTCACAGCTTGACCGAATGGGAGAGAAATCCGCGCAAAACCTGCTGAATGCGATCGAAAAATCCAAGTCGGCGGAGATCAACCGTCTGGTATATGCGCTCGGTATCCGTCATATCGGAGAAAAGGCGGCAAAGCTGTTATGCGAGCATTTCCTTTCCATCGAGAATCTGTTTACGGCGAGCGTTGAAGAGATCAGCGCGATCGACGGTTACGGCACCATCATGGCGGAATCCGTTGCGGATTATTTCTCTCTTGAAGCGACAAGGGCGCTGATCGACGAGCTGAAAGCGCTCGGCGTTGA
>CACZAW010000153.1 GCA_902779225.1 uncultured Ruminococcus sp.
CGTACAGCCCTTATCCGACAGATAACACAGTGCGTCGGTAAAACCTTTAGCCGTCAGGATATTCTCAATATTGCTCTGCGTCATGATCCTGCGTTCAATAACGCCCGCCTGTCGCGCGGCTTCCTCTTTTGCTTTATCCGAGCTGTCGGACAGCTGCAGGATGCTCTTTGCCGAATCCAGCGCCTTATCCTGCGCGCGCGATCTTTCGGTGCGCATTTTGGCGATCTTTTCCTGCGTGCTCTCGGTTTTCTTAGCCGCTTCATCCGCTGTCGCCTTCGCGTCGCGGCTGACATATGTCGCAGCTCCCAGCTCCTTAGCGGTCGGCTTGACTGCCGATGATCCGGAAAACTGCCAATTGATGAATACCGCGGCACCGAGTGCCAGGATCAACGCTGCGCCAAGTATATGTCTTTTCTGAATCTTCATATTATCCTCCGTTTATTCCGCGGCGGTCGCTGTACGGCCGTCGAGTTTTGTTATATATACTCTGTCCGACGAGACAGAAAGCGATCTTGTCACCGCCCCCATCACCCGATCGACAACGATGGGATCATCCCCACCGTCACAGACGATCACCACGCCGCGCACCGTCGGTTCAATGCTTTTTGTTTTTGTATCCGTATTCGTCAGATAAACATTCTCGCCGCTGTTATCCATCGTCAAAAACACCTTGACCTCCCCTACCCCGTCGATCTCGGATACGATGTCCAGCAGACGTTTTCGCAGCTCTTCGGAATACGCGGCGGCAGTCGGCTTCTGTTGAAAAAAATCAAAATTCACATAAGATGAAATGAATATCAGCAGGATCGCTGCGGCGCCGATGATGATCGCCGACCTCAGGAACGCCTTACTCCTGATCAGCTCCTGCCACTTTTTCTTTTTCCACATACACGCGCGGCTCCTTTGCTAAATTCCCGTATATGATACGCTGAACATCCTGTTTTCTGAACAGATCGTTCTCGCTAATATATATGACGACGTCCTCGACATATATTCTGCCTTCATCCGATATTTTCAATGTGATCGAGATATCCTTCGCCCGGATACCCTCCGATCGCAGTAATTCATCAGTCGCAGCAACCAGATTCTCGACCGTCATCTGCTTGACCTGTTCCTGATATTCCTGCGCTGCATCAAGAGGAGGATCGGGCGCCTTGATCTCAAAATCCCCTATGCTGACAGATACGTTTCTGATAACGCTGATCAGGGAGCAGATTACAAATAATCCGATCACAAAGCTGAACACCTTACGCGTTCTCTTTTGCGGCAAAAACAGCGAGATGACCGTAACGACTACCGAGATATAGCACAGACACAGGGCAAGATGCGACAGCGCGCTCATGATGAACCCCCGACCGAAATCAATACGCCTGAGGATATCAGGAAAACAGCCGTCACCGCGGCGATCAGCGCCAGCAATACCGACAAGACCGAGGATACCGATGAAAGGATCGTCACGACAGACGTTACCCCGAAGGTCTCGGAAACGGTCTTAGCCGCCAAAGCAGATAACTGCCATAACAGAATTTGAATGATCAGCGGCAGAAAGGTCAGGATAACAGCGATGATCACAAATACGCCGATCCCCGATCGAAGCAGATTCACGCTGCCCTCGATGCTTTTATACGCCTCAGAGACCGATCCCCCGACGATGGGTATAAAAGAACTGAGCGCGAATCGGACACTTTTTGAGGCGACGGAATCCGCAGCATTGGCGGCGACGCCCTGTATCGACAGGATCGCTGTAAACAGGGTCATAGCAAGGGTCAGCGTCCATTTCAGCACTTTAGCCGTGATTTCACAGATACCGCTCAGCTTGATGCGGTCGCTGACGGCAGACGACACCGATAAAGCAAGAAATATATTCATCAGCGGTACAAAAAACGCTGACGATAATTGTGAGATCCCCTGGGACGCCGCCATAACGGTCGCGTAGTAACCGCCGGAGCTGATGATATGACCGCCGAACGCCATGATCCCGATCATAACGGGAACATAAAGCAGCATCAACGAGGATGCTCCCTTGATGGTATCCGCCGCAGTCTGTATCAGCCGGAGTATCGGCGTGACCAACGTCGTGATGACCAACAGCGATGACACCGCACCCATAACATCCTTAGTGTCCGCATATCTCAGTGAGAATGTGTAGGACTCCAGCAGCGAAGAAAGCAATACAACGGCGATCAAAAGCACACATGAGGCAGCAGGAGCCGACGCATAATCCGCGAGCATCTCCCCTATCAGATCCAGCGAATCTGACAGCGACAAATCAGCGACAGAAGCGACGTCGGCATCGGATAAGCCCAGTCGTTCCATTCTGCTGAATGTATCAGGATCAATGCTGTCTTTTATTTCTTCTATAGAATTATCAAACGCATCCGTACCTTTAGCCTGAGCCACCGGAGAAAGGAACAGCACCCCGGCTGAGATCAGCAAAACCATCAACAGCCTTTTCATGACGTAGCCACCATACCGGAAATGGCGCCGATCACATCGCGGAACAATGGAAGTGCTGCCGTCAGTACCGCGACCTTTCCTGCAAAAGAGATATTTGTCGCAAGCGACAGCATCCCCGCTTCGGTAACGGTATCGCAGGTAAATTCTGTCAGAAAGCAAATTCCCAGCACCTTGAACAGGATCATAATATAATCCGAGCTGACGCCCGCGGCTGTCAGCAGTCTACTGATACTATCGGTTGTCAACAGGATATTCTTCAGCACACTGAGGATAATCAGCGATCCCGCCCCGATCGATAAAAGCAGCGCAGTCTGCGGACTTTGGCGACGCAGGAGCAGCGCCATAACCGCCGTCAGAACGCCCACGATGCATAATCCGAATACTTCCATATCACAAGCCGAAGGTGCTCTTGACCGTCGCGAACAGGTCGCTGATCTGAGAAATAATCATCATCAGCGCAACAACCAGTCCGGCGATCGTTGTCAACAGCGCCTGCTCCTCCCGACCGCTTCGAACCAATAGCTGGTTCAGGATCGCTACGATGATCCCGATCGCGGCGATTTTGAATATCATATCAACGTCCATTTTATCCATCCTAAATCAGTAAAATCGCGGCGGCGATCCCCGCCGATAACGGCAAAATCAGATACAGCTTACCTTTTTGCGCCGAAGCCTCTTGCGCTTCGCTGAGCTGCTGATTCAGCATCGTGAGATACAGCCGCATATGCCGTAATTGCGATGCTGCGTCGCTCGTACCCAAGCCGTCGGAAAAGTCGTCCAGTATCCGAAGATCCTCCGGCTTCAGAGAATCCTTGAATTTGCGCGTCATTTCTTTGAATTGCTGTGAAAAGGGCTGATCACGCCGAAAAGAATAACCGGCAAAATTATCGTTGAATAATACGGCGAGCGGATCGGCTGTATAAGTCATTTTGACAGAGACTTCTTCAATCAGTACGATCAACTCGGACAGGATCTTGATGCGTGCGTTCAACCGTGATGAATGAAAAACACCTACGCTCAGTGAAGCGCCGATCACCGTCAAGCACAAAATCAATTTAAGCATTTGTCTCACTCAACGAATAAATACGACGAACCCGCCCCGCAAACCGTCTGTCACAGAGAAAAACTACATATCGAAAGGCGCCCGACTGCAAAATCTCAGACGTCGCCTCGCGTCGGCGAAGATCGTCGATGTCACGCGCGTGTACCGTTGCGATAAACGCCGTGCCGCAGCGCAGTGCATACGAAAGCATCTGCGCATCCGTTCGGTCGCCCAGCTCATCACATATGATGATATCAGGAGATAAGCTGCGCAGGGCATGGATCACGCCGTCGCCTTTATTCATCTCGACCAGCACATCCGCCATACCGATATCAAAGCTGCACCTGCCGCTGACCGTACCGGAGATCTCGTTTCGCTCATCTATGATGCTTACCTTTCGGGATTTTGATAATACACGCGCCATATCGCGGATCAACGTCGTTTTTCCGCTGCACGGCGGACCGCAGATCAATACGCCTCTGAGCGGATCGATCACGGACAATATCTCCTCGCTGCAGCCGATCACTTCATCGGATACACGAAAGCTGAGCGTCGTGATATTTTTGATATTGGTAATGCCGTTTTCACCTTCGACCGCCGTACCGCTGACGCCGACGCGGATCCCGTTCTTTATCGTGATGAACCCACGATTCAGCTCGTTCTGTCTCGCGTAAACGGAATAATCGCAAATACTCTTGACGGCAAGAAGGATCTCAGATCCCGACGATTTCAAAAGATCAGGATCATCAAGACGATCGGTCAACTCACCGCTTTCCGTCACATATCGGCGCGCTGTACCGCACTCGATCACAACAGGACGATCCGCTCGTAAAATGATCTCCTGTGCTTCTTTTTCAAAAAACGCTGACGCACGCTCGATCGGCGCACGCAGCCGTCCCGACAAATAACCGAAAATGATTTGCAGACTCTTCCTTTTCATAACACTCTCCTGCTTTTTGTCTTTGTTCATACCTATGTCCAAGCATAAAAAAATAGAACCTGTCCCTTATCAAGGACAGGTTCGTATATGATATGATTATGATCCGATCATCTGTAACAGCTCTTCTTCAGAGATAACGGTTACGCCGAGCGACTGTGCTTTAGTCAGCTTGGAGCCGGCGTCTTCGCCTGCGA
>CACZAW010000154.1 GCA_902779225.1 uncultured Ruminococcus sp.
GCGGATGACAGTTTAGCGACGAACGCGGAGTTCAAACAAAGAAACGTCAGTCCATTACCTTCTCATTATAACAAAAATAAGCGCCTTTTAGGGTGTCAAGATTTGAGCTGCATAACAAAGAAGAGGGCAGACGATTCCCCTAAAAGAAGAAAGCCGCTAAACAACTGGGAGTACAGCTATCTAACGACTATTATTTTAGTACCAAACAAAGAAGAGGGAATATGAAAAGCAGTCTTCTGTAACTGGATATTTACAGTGAATTATGGTATTGTTATGAACTAATAAAATGAAAGGAAAGGTGAATGATCATGCAAAGAAAACTATTGACAACAGGAACGACAAGCAAGAATAAGAAAGGCAGATGGGACGGTTCGGTCTGGTATCTGGATGAGTTCGGAGAGAGAAAGCGTAAAGCGTTCTCCGGTAAAACACAGCGAGAGGTACTGGATAAGATAAAGAAGTACATAGAAGATTTCAACGACGAAGTGAGAGCGACGGGCAGCGAGAGCAATAAGCCTCTAAGAGAAAGCATGCAGAACTGGCTCGAAGTGTTCAAGTACCCTACGGTTCAGCGGACGACCTATGACCGTTATGATATGACGGCGAAGCATCAAATCTATCCGAACTTAGGAGACAAACCCGTCGGTGATATCACGTCGGCAGACATTATGAAGGTGCTGAATGAAGCTATGATGAAAGGGATGTCCTACTCATCTACGAAAAAGATATACAATCTCCTCAGTCAGTACTTCGAATACCTTGAAAAGGGAGAAATGATCGACAGAAACCCAATGCGCAATGTTGAGTTGATGAAGAAGGCGAATTTCTTATCTGCCCAGGGCAAAGAGAACAAGCCCCAAAATGAGCTTGTAACGACCTTTTCGCCTGAAGAGATAGAACTACTCAAAGCCGAAGCCTTCAAGCGTTACGGCAACGGTAAGCCCAAGTATAAGCAAGCGGCGATATTCTTCCTGATGCTGAATACCGGACTCAGACGCGGCGAGGTGTGCGGTTTGCTGAATCGGGATATAGACATCGACAGGCGTGTTCTTCACGTTAGACAAGCGGTGAAGGAATACTTTCGCAGAGACGGTATGGAGATCACAAAAGGGCAGGAAACGAAAGCAGGGCCACCTAAAAGCGCCACCAGCGTGAGAGATGTTCCGCTGAACGACACCGCGATCGAGATGATCAACAGGCTGAGAGAGGAAGTGTACCTCGGCGAAGACGCTCCGTTGATACCGGATGAAGATGGAGGTTTTCTGAAGCCGATGAATCTCCTCAGACGGTTCTATCGTCTGCAAACGGCAGCAGGAATCCCGGAAGATGAGCAAAAAGGACTGCACGCTTTACGCCATACCTTCGCCACGACACTCATAAACGGAATCAAACAGCCGGATGGTACGATCAGAAGCCTTACCGTAAAGCAGGTAGCCGACCTCCTCGGACACACCACAACAGAGATTACCGAGCTGTATTATGTCAAAAAGGATAACACAAAGCTGGAAGGATTGACAGATGCGTTTAACCTGTAACTGCCTTTTGACTATCCTATAAAAACGGTCAAGATAATGGATTATAGTCATATAACAAAAAACAACTCCATCACATATCGCGGCGATGGAGTTGTGCTATGATTTACACTAATTCAGTGCTTTTTTCCGAAAGTCAGTATATTTTTTCTCGGGTATCGGGAGCTCTGCGCCGTCTGACAGCGTCAGCTTAAAGCGTCGGATGTTTCGGATATAACCGGGATTGACCAAATAGCTCTGATGACACCTTAGGAACAGATGACTATATCTCTTTTCAATCGCAGATACGCTTGTCAGCACCTCAACCGCTTCTCCGTCGACAGTATGCAGAATGCTGTGTCTGCTCTCGTGAGCCGCTTCGATATATACAACGGTATCGGAAAGGAAGAAGTAATCTGAGCGATCGAGTCCGTGGAAGTGGATGCGATCTCCGTTTTGTCTGAATGAAGGGTTGCTGTAATAGATTTGATGAAAGTTTTTCGGATAGATCGTATCTTCCTCGTGTTTTGAATGAGGATTCGAAATATGACAAAGCAATATCCTCGATATCTTTTCCCTATTCCCCTCCTCGTCGATAACAGTGCGTTCACACCAGGTCAGGAGCAGGCGCTGATACAAAGTGATATCATGGTTATCGGGATAGTGCGTTGTTACATGATAGCTCAACATGACGTTGCAGAACGAAGGATGAGCGCTTGTGTGCATCACTTCGATGTTTCCCACAGAAAAGGACAGAGAGTGATCCTCGGCGTTCCATACCTCGATCATCTTTTCCCTACCGTGCAGGAATTGTCCCTCTGCAGGACCGTACCACAGGGCTTCATCATCCATCGCTTCAAGAAAAGGCATATAGTCATTATCATAGTATTTCATGATCAATTCCGCCGAGAGATCGGCGATATGCTGCTGGTTCATCTTCTTGCTCCCGATAATTTATTGTTCTTATTATATCAGAAAGCCTATAGAGAAACAAGTGCTTTTTGCAGAAATACAAGTCATTTTTGAAAATCCATTGACGATATAATAAATGATATAGTAAAATGATATTGTAATGAAAATACCCCTGTAAGGAGGAAATGACATGAAGAAGAAAATGATGAAAGTATTTGCGATCATACTCACCCTCATCGTGCTGTTCAGCGCGTTCTCGGTATGCGCAACGGCGGCAAGCGTAGAACTTGCTCCGACCGGGATGCAGATATTTGTCCGTACCCTGACGGGAAAGACAGTCACGCTTGAGGTCGAATCCAATGATACAATCGAGAATATCAAGAGTAAGATACAGGAAAAAGAGGGGATCACACCGGATCAACAGAGGCTTATCTTTGCCGGTAAGCAGCTCGAGGACGGAAGAACGCTCGCTGACTATAATATTCAGAAGGAGAACACCCTGCACCTGGTACTGCGCATCAGAGGCGAAGATGAAGGGAATGTTATCAGTTACAACCTTTGGGTAGGCGGCATACAGGTCACCTCCGAGAACTGCGATGATATCCCCTCCTTGACAGAGGGAACCGCAAGCTATGATCCCGAGTCCGATACACTGATGCTTGATAACGTTCAAGGCATCAAAGGCGCGTATTACGGCGCTTTGATACACTCACGCCTCGACACCCTCAACGTCTTATTGTCGGGCAACAGCCTTTTAAGCGCAAGTTATGAGCAGAACGGAGGACTTACGAGCTGCAGTTCAGCATTCAGCTCGTTCGGAAATATGGTCTTCTCTGCTGAATCTGACGGCAGCCTTACCTTAGACGGCTTTGAAAATCCTGTATACTCTTTTGATAAAAAGATTACGATAAACAGCGGTCGCTACGACGCAAAATTACAGGGAAGCGAATTTGGCGAGATGCACAATGCGTTTGCTTTCCAATGCGCGGAAATGACCATAAACGGCGGAGAGATCACCATTGACGCAGAATATATGCAAGACGATATGCCGATTTACGGCAGCGGCGTCTTTACCGATCGCTTTACGATGTCCGGCGGTATGATGACTGTGGAAAACTATACGCAGGGGATCGTCGCCGAAGCTATCTCTGTCACCGGAGGCAAAATCACCCTCGGCAATGGTAAAGACGTAGGTTTGTACGCTATGGGGGATGAAGGCATCAGTATCAGCGGAACGAAAACATCGGTTGATGTAACTTGCAGCAACATCGCCGTATCTTCCTATTCGGGAGCGGTCGCCCTCTCCGACGACGTGGAGATAGTTGCTCCGGAGGGCGGCTCTGTCGGAACATGGTACGGCCGACCTGCCATCGTCAATGAAGACGGCTCCGGCGCTACCGAGGTGAGGATCGCATCAATCTACTGTACCGTCACAATCGACTGCGGAGAGTACGGTGAGGATCTTTCCGTAGAGGTACTGCGCGGAGCAAGGCTCTTTGACGCTCTGGATAACGCCGGAGTGTTTGAGACGCTTGAAGCGATGGAGACCGAGGACTATATCTTCCGCGATCTCGCGACAAAGCCTCTCGCTGAATTTGCCGACGCGGAGTCGTTCAGCAACGACGCAGGCGCTCTGCTCAATACGACAGTTAGCTCAGACATGACAGTATATGCCGGCTTCTACACTAAGATCAAAGAGGTCGCCCTGACGCTCAAACAGCCTGCCATCGGAACAACCGTTACCGTAACGGACGGCATCCAAACTCCCGCTCCCGTGCTGACTGTCAAGGATGGCGCGCATTATTCGATCTACACCGATCCTGACTATCAGTATTCTCGATGGTACACCAAAAGCAACGATGAATATACCACCTTCGAAGGAACTGTTGAGGCCGGCGGAACCTACTACGTCGACTGCCTGCTCAACCCAGATTTCGGCTACTGGATGGATGATGATACCGTCGTGACAGCCAATGGTGCAAATGTGGAGGAATCGTCCGGACGTATGTCTTTGTCCGTATCGTTATCCGCTCAGGCTATCTCACCCGCAATTCTCGGTGACGCCGATGGCGACGGTGTAGTTACGATCTTCGACGCGACCGTCATCCAAAGATACTTAGCTTCTTTTGTGGTACCGAACCCTGCGATTGTTGAAGAACGCGGCGATATCGCTCAAGACGGAATTGATA